>DASTVH010000163.1:0-3292 GCA_035759195.1 Candidatus Limnocylindrales bacterium | reverse complement strand
CACGCAGGTCGACCCGGTGTTCGGCGAGGACATCTCGTTCTTCCTCTTCGATCTTGCGTTCCTGCGGTTCGTCCAGTCGGCGTTCATCGCGCTCGTCGTGGCGGCGATCGTCGTCGCGGGGGCCCGCTACCTGGTCGCGGCGCTGGCCGGCAGCTCCGTGCTCAGCACGCCGGTTAGGGTCCACCTCGGGGTCCTCGCCGGGCTCTTCCTCATGGCGATCGCGGTCGGCTATCAGCTCGACAAGTTCGAGCTCGTCTACAGCGACCGCGGGATCGCGACCGGCGTGAGCTACACCGACTTCCACGCCCAGTTCCTGGCCTACGACGTGCTGACCGGCCTGTCGGCGATCGCGGCCGCCTTCCTCGTCGGTGGCGCCTTCTCGCGGGTGATGTGGCCGCTCGGGCTGACCGTCGCCGTCTGGTTCATCGCTTCCATCGGCATCGGCCGGGTCTATCCCGAGGTGATCCAGCGCTTCACCGTCATCCCGAACGAGTTCGCCCAGGAGCGCCCGTTCATCGGCTACAACATCGAGATGACCCGCCTCGCGTTCGACCTCGATTCCTGGGAGGTCCGGGACTACCGCGGCGAGGAGCCGCTGACCGAGGAGCTGATCGCCGAGCACGACTCGACGTTCCTCAACGCCCGCCTGTGGGACTACCGGCCGCTCGGCGACACGCTCGACCAGCTCCAGACCGTCCGGCAGTACTACGACTTCACCGACGTCGACACCGACCGCTACCAGGTCGGCGACGAGATCCGCCAGGTCATGCTGTCGGTCCGCGAGCTGGCGCTCGAGAAGAACCCGAGCGCGGTCGGCTGGGTCAACCAGCGCGTCATCTACACCCACGGCATCGGCGTCGCGATGGTCCCGGTCAACGAGATCGCAACCCAGGGCCGGCCGCGCCTCCTGATCCGCGACCTTCCGCCGGTCTCGACGGCCGGCGCCCCCGAGGTCACCGAGCCGCGGGTCTACTTCGGCGAGCGGCCCAGCTCGTACGTCGTCGTCGGCGCCCGCCAGGCGGAGTTCGACTACCCGCGCGGCCAGACGGTCGGCGGCGACGACGAGGTCGTCGAGACGAAGTGGACCGGCGACACCGGCATCCGCCTCGACACGACCCTGTCGCGGCTGCTCTTCGCTCTCCGCTTCCGCGACCTGGACCTGCTGATCAGCGACCAGATCACGAACCAGAGCCAGCTGCTCTTCCATCGCTCGCTGGCCGACCGGCTGCCGCGGATCGCGCCGTTCCTGCGGTTCGACAAGGACCCCTACGTCGTCATCGACGGCGACGGTCGCCTCGTCTACATCCAGGACGCCTACACGATGTCCGACCGGTTCCCGCACGGCCAGCTGTTCAACCCGTTGGACCTCGGCCCGACCGGGCTGGGGGGCGACTCGTTCAACTACCTGCGCAACAGCGTGAAGATCGTCGTCGACGCCTACGACGGGACGATGACCTACTACGTCAACGACCCCGACGACCCGCTCATCCGCGCCTGGCAGGGTGTCTTTCCGACGCTCTTCCGGCCGATGACCGAGTTCCCCGAGGACCTCCGCCCGCACATCCGCGTGCCCGAGGAGCTCTTCAACGTCCAGACCCGGGTCTACGGCCGCTACCACGTCCAGAACGCCCAGACGTTCTACCAGCAGGACGACCTCTGGACGGTCCCGATCGGGCAGACGACGCAGCAGAGCCTCCCGAGCGAGGCCTACTACGTGATCATGTCGCTGCCCGAGGCCGTCAACCCCGAGTTCCTGCTCCTCCAGCCGATGATCCCGGCGGCCCGCCCGAACATGATCGCCTGGGTCGCCGCGCGCAACGACGGCGAGGAGTACGGCGATGTGCTCGTCTACCGATTCCCGACCGAGACGTCCGTGTTCGGGCCGGCCCAGATCGAGGCCCAGATCGACTCCGACCCGGAGATCAGCGCCCAGTTCACGCTCTGGCGCAACTCCGGCAGCGAGGTGATCCGGGGCAATCTCATCGTCGTCCCGGTCGGCGACTCGCTCGTCTACCTCCAGCCGGTCTACCTGCGGTCCACGAGCGCCCTGTTCCCCGCGTTCCAGCGGATCATCGTGGCCTCGCCGACGACGGTCGTCTGGGGCGACACGCTCCGCGAGGCGCTCCAGGAGCTGCTCGAGGAGCAGCCGGGCGGCCCGTCGCCGAGCCCGACGCCGTCGCCGGGCCCGACGCCGACACCTGGGCCAACGGGCACGCCGGGCCCGGAACCGACGCCGCCGTCGGATGACGTCGCCGCCCTCGTCGAGTACGCGAACCTCCACTTCGAGCTGGCCCAGGAGGCGCTGCGCGACGGCGACTTCGCCAGGTACGGCGAGGAGATCGCGCTCGTCCAGCAGGCGCTCAGCCAGCTCGAGCAGCTGGTGGAGGGCGGCGCCGCCTCGCCGGCTCCCAGCGCGGTCCCATGAGCCCGGGAGCGGCGGCCCTCGCCTCGCTCCTCGTCACGCTCGGCCGCCCCGCCTGGTGGGCGCTCGCCCTCACCGCGTTCCTGCTGCGGGGCGGCCTCGTCCTGTACCTCGTCCCGATCGTGTCGTTCCCCTCGCCGCTCGCGGTCTCGAACGTCGTCGCGCCGCTCATCGTGCCGCTCGCCCTCGGCAGGATCGGGGTGGAGGTCGTGATCCTCGTCGCGCTGACCGTCGGCGGACTGCTCGTGTGGCTCGTCGGCGGCTGGGCGCTCGCGGCGGCCGCGGAAGGGGCGCTGATCCGCGGCGTGGCGGAGGCGGCCGCCGATGAAGGCCTCGAGGGACGGGTCGAGCGGCAGCCGGCGATGACAGGCGACGGCGTCGTGCGGCGCATGCTCGCGGCCCGGCTCGTCGCGCTCGTGCCCCTCGTCGTCGCGACCGGCTGGGGTGCGGTCGCGATCGTCGGGTCGGCCTACGTCGAGCTCACCCGGCCCCTCGACGTCGCGACGCCGCTGGCCGTCCGCGTCGCCGCCGGCGCCGCCGGCCAGATCGCCGCCATCGTCGTGGCGTGGCTCTTTGCCGAGATCGTGGGCGGGGCCGCCGCCCGCCGGGCCGCCCTCGAGGGAGCCTCCGCGCGAACGGCGCTCGCGGCCGCCGCCCGGGACATCGTGCGACGACCCGCTTCCATGATCCTGCCCTGGCTGGCGACGACCGCGCCGATGGCCCTCGTCCTCGGTGGGCTGCTCTTCGCGGCCGACACCGCGTGGCGGGCGCTCCAGGTCGGGCTCGTCGACCCCAACGCCTCGCCGGTGGCCGTCGCCCTGGCGCTTCTCGCGTTCGTCGGGATCTGGCTCAGCGGGCTCGTCGCGGGCG
>DASTVH010000162.1:0-21330 GCA_035759195.1 Candidatus Limnocylindrales bacterium | reverse complement strand
GACTTCGTCGACGCGGGGATCGGGGACCTGCGCTTCTACACGTTCAACGTCGCCGACTCGGCGATCAGCCTCTCGATCCTCATGCTGCTCCTCCTCGCGATCCGCCCGAGCCTGGCCGATTCCGGGCGGCCGGGCGCCGCGCGGATGCCGGCCGAACAGGACGCCGCGCCCGATGGCGACCGATCGCCCGCGGTCCCGGCCGCCCCGAAAGGCGATCATTGACGGCGGACGCGGGCACGGCGCCCTCCCGGTCCGGCCCGGCCGTGCCGGGCACGCGTCACCTCCGGGTCCCCGACGACGCCGCCGCCCAGCGCGTCGACCGGTTCCTCGCCGACGTCACCGGCCTGTCGAGGAGCCACGTCCAGAAGCTGATCGGAGCCGGCCACGCGACGACGGCCGACGGGACGGCCCTCAAGGCCAACACGATCGTCGGGCCGGGGACCGATGTCCGCCTCGTCGTCCCCGAGGCCGAACCGCTCGACCTCGCGCCCGCGCCTGAGATCGGGCTCCGGATCGTCCACGAGGACGCCGATCTCCTCATCGTCGACAAGCCGGCCGGACTCGTCGTCCATCCCTCGCCCGGCCACGCCGGCGGCACGCTCGTGAACGCCCTGCTGGCCCGCGGAGCCGCGGCCGACTTCGGCGGGATCGCGGGCGTCCAGCGGCCCGGCATCGTCCACCGCCTCGACCGCGACACGAGCGGTCTGCTCATGGTGGCCAAGCACGACGCGGCCCAGGCCTCGTTGATGGCTCAGCTCAAGGCCCGGCGGGTGAAGAAGACGTACCTGGCCCTCGTCCTCGGCGACGTCGCGGCCGCCGTCGGACGGATCGAGGCTCCCATCGGGCGCGACCCCAGGCACCGCACGAAGATGGCGGTCGTCACCGACGGGCGGCCGTCGACGACGGGGTACCGGGTCCGCGAGCGCCTTGCCGGCTGGACGCTTCTCGAGCTCGACCTCGTGACCGGCCGGACCCACCAGATCCGGGTGCATCTCGAGGCGATCGGCCACCCGATCGCCGGCGATCCGGTCTACGGGACCGGGACGTCCCGGCGCGGTCCGGATGTGGCCGGCGGCCTCCATCGGCTGTTCCTCCACGCCTGGCGCCTCGAGCTGACCTCGCCGTCGAGCGGGGCGCTCATCCGGGCCGAGGCCGGCCTGCCGCCGGAGCTGGAGTCGGTCGTGGAGGGCCTGCGCGAGGCCGCTGCGAGGCCGCGATGATCGAGGAGCCGTTCTTCGACGTCTCCGAGGATCCCGGCCGGCCGGCCGAGGTCGTCGAGGGCGCGCCGGGGGCGATGCTCGTGATCATCAGCGGCCCGTCGGGCGTCGGCAAGGACACGATCATCGAGGCGCTCCGCCGCCGGGAGGAGGCCGACGGCCGGGGCGACGGCCGCTTCTACGTCGTGACGTGCACGACGCGGCCGCCCCGGAACGGCGAGATCGACGGCGTCGACTATCACTTCCTGAGCCGCGAGGAGTTCCTGCGGATGCGCGCGGAACGCGGCTTCCTGGAGGCCAACGAGGTCCATCGGAACTGGTACGGGTCGCCACGCAAGCCCGTCCGCGACGCGCTCGTCTCCGGTCGCGACGCGATCCTCAAGATCGACGTCCAGGGCGCCCAGGTCGTCAAGGAGCAGGTCTCCGAGGCGCTCCTGATCTTCATCGTCCCACCCTCGCTCGAGACGCTCTTCCAGCGCCTGCGTGCCCGGGCGACCGAGACGGTCGACCAGCTCGAGCAGCGCCAGCGCGACGCCGCGCTCGAGCTCGCCCGCCAGGACGACTACGACTACGTCGTCGTCAACGAGACCGGCCAGGTCGAACGGACGGCCGAGCGGATCGACGCGATCATCGCCGAGGAGCACCGGCGCAACCCCAACCGGCGCGTCCGGATCTGACCTGCCCGACCTGACCGCCGACCCGGTGCCGCCCGACCCGGGCGCCCGGGCCCCGACGGCCTGCGACAATCGCTCGATGCTGTTCGGGCCGACCGCCACCGCCGCCGGCACCGCGGGATCCGGCCGGGCCGTCGAGGTGGCGGTCGACGCGGCTGGCGCCGGCGGGAGCCGCTCGTACACCTACCTCATCCCGCCCGAGCTCGCCGACCTCGTCCCCGGTGAGGCGGTCCTCGTCGAGTTCGGCCGGCGCCAGGCGCTCGGGGTCGCCCTCGCCGACACCGATCCGCCGCCGGGACTCGTCCTCAAGCCGGTCGTCGGGCGAATCCGCAGCGACGGTCCGCTGCTGCCCGCCCTGTCGCTCGAGCTCGCCCGCTGGATCTCCGCGCACTACCTCGCGCCCCCGGCAGCCGTGATCCGGGCGATGCTGCCGCCGAAGCTGCTCGAGCGGCTCGACCTCGTCGCGGAACGTCGACCGGGGATCCCGCCCGGCGACCTCCGGCCCGCCGACCGCGACCTGCTGGAGCAGCTCGACCGCGGCCCGCGGCCGGTCCGCAACCTCGTCGCCCCCGAAGGCCGGGCCGGCCTGATCCGCCGCCTCCGGGCCCTCGAGTCGGACGGCCACGTGACCCTCGACTGGACGCTCTCCGCCGCCGCCGCGGGGCCGCGCTACGAACGCGTGATCCGGCCCACCGATGCGGGCCGGGCGGCAGCGGCCGCGCTCCGCGGTCACGGCCGTCCCGCCGGCCGACCGCTCGGCAGTCGCCAGGCGGTCGCCCTGCTCGAGGCGATCGGGGAGGGGACACAGAGCGAGACGGAGACCGGCTTCCAGCCGGCCGCCGGGCTCGCCGCGCGGCACGGTCACGCCGCGATCGCCGGCCTCGTCCGGCGCGGCCTGCTCGAGGTCGAGGTCCGGGAGCGGCCTCGTCGGCCTCTCGCGGCCCGCCCGGTCGGTCTGCGCGGCGGCCGGCCTGCGGGGGCGCCGCTGAGCGAGGCGCAGTCGGCCGCGGTCACCGTCGCCGCCGAGGCGATCCGCCGCCGCGACCCGACGCCGCTGCTCCTCGACGGGGTGACCGGCGGGGGCAAGACCGCGATCTACGTCGAGGCGATCGCCAGCTCCCTCGAGCTCGGCCGGCCGGCCCTGGTGCTCGTCCCGGAGATCGCCCTCGCGATGCCCCTCGTCGACCGGCTGCGGGCCGATCTGGAGGCGCGGGTCGCCGTCGTCCACTCCGGGCTCGGCGAGGGGGAGCGGGCCGACGAGTGGCGCCGGATCCGGGCCGGCGACGTCGACATCGTCGCCGGGACGCGCCTGGCGGCGCTGGCTCCGCTCGGCGACGTCGGCGTGGTGATCGTCGACGAGGAGCACGAGGCTGCCTACAAGAGCGACCGGACGCCGCGGCTCCAGGCCCGGGACACCGCGCTCCGGCTCGCCGAGCTCGCCGGCGCCGCGGCGATCCTGGGCAGCGCGACCCCCGCCGTCGACAGCGTCGGCCGGGTCCGCAGCGGCGCCTACCGCCGCGTGGCCCTGCCCGACCGGGTGAGCGGCCGCCGGCCGGTCGTCGAGGTCGTCGACCTGCGGGCGGAACTGAAGTCGGGCAACCGGGGCCTGCTCTCGGCTCGGCTCGTCGACGCGCTGGCGAGGCTCGGGGACGGGCCGGAGGCGGACGGCCCCGCCGCCGTCGACCCTGGCGAAGGCGCCGACGCGGCCGACCAGGCAATCCTCGTGATCAACCGGCGAGGCACCGCGTCGGTCGTGCTCTGCCGCGACTGCGGTCACGTGCAGGCCTGCCCCGACTGCGAGCGGCCCCTCGTCTACCACCAGGCCGGCGGCACGCTGCGCTGCCATCACTGCGGCCGGGCCGCGCCGATCCCGGGCCGCTGTCCCGCGTGCGAATCGCCGCGCATCCGATTCCTCGGCGGGGGTACCGAGCGGGTCGAGCGGGAGGTCCGCGAGCGCTTCCCGGAGCTTCGCGTCGGCCGGCTCGATCGCGACGTCGCCGAGCGCCGCGGCGCGGCGGAGCGGGTCATCGACGCGTTCGCCGAAGGTCGCCTCGACGTCCTCGTCGGAACGAGCCTCGTGGCCAAGGGCCTCGACGTCCCCAATGTCACGCTCGTCGGCGTCGTCTCGGCCGACGTCGCACTCAACCTGCCCGACGAACGGGCCGCGGAGCGCACCTACCAGCTGCTCGCCCAGGCCGCCGGGCGCGCCGGCCGCGGGGAGCGGCCGGGCCTCGCGATCATCCAGTCGTACCAGCCGGACCACCCGGCGATTCAGGCGGTCGCGACCGACGACGCGGCCGCCTTCTACGACGCCGAGCTCGAGCTGCGCCGGCGGTTCTCCTCGCCGCCGTTCGGGCGGCTCGTCAAGCTGACGCTCGGCCTGGCGGACCGCGCCGAGGCCGAAGCGGCGGCCCGGGCCATGGCCGACGACCTGCGCCGCCGGAACGACGAGCGGGGCCTCGGCGTCGCCGTCGTCGGGCCGGCGCCGGCGTATATCGCCCGTCGGGCCGAGCGGTGGCGCTGGAACGTCGTCCTCCGCGGCGAGGATCCGGTCGCGTTGCTCGACGGCGGGCTCGACGCGCCGTGGTCGGTCGACGTCGATCCTGAATCGCTCCTGTGAGCCCGCCGGCCGATCGGGTCATTGACGACGCGAGGCGAACGGACAGACTGGACCCGCGACAGCGCACGAGAGGAGGATCCGTGTCCCTCGCCTGGCTGCGACGAGCCGTCCTGGGCGCCGCGCTCGCGATCGCCGCACTCCTCGTCGAGATCGGCCTCGACGAGGTGGTCGGGACGCAGCCGTGGCACGTCATCTCGTTCGTGGCCGTCCTCGTCGCGACGGTCGTCGGCGGAACCGCCGGCGGCGGGACGGCGGCCCTCGCCGGCTGGTTCTTCAACGCGCTCGTCGTTCCGGCCCTCGTCCCGACCGGCCCGGTCCAGCCGATCCTCGACGCCGTCAATCACGGCGCGGCGTTCGTGCTCGGGTCGACGCTCGTCCCGGCCCGCCGGATCGCGACCTCGGCGCGGCGGCGGCTGACGCCCGCGGCGACGGCCGGACGAGGCCCGCGTCCCGTGCCGGGCGACCTCGTCGAGACGATGGTCCGCGTGATCGACGAACTTGCCGCAGCGCGTTCGCCGGCCCAGGTGGCGGACGCGGTCGCCCGCGGATTCGCCGAGCTCTTCGCGTCCTCCTCGACGCGCGTTTACGTTCGGGCGAGTGCGGACGAGCCGCTGATCCAGCGTGCCCGGGTGGGCGTTCCGACCCCCGGCGTCCCGGACCGGATCGAGGCGGCCGACGAGAGCCCGCTCGGCCGGGTGGCCCGGACCGGACGCCCGGTCACCCTCGGCGATCGGCTCGTCCTCCCGGTGCGGCACAGCGACGAGGTGCTCGCCGTGGCCGATCTCGACGGCGTCCCTGAGCCACCGCCCGCCCAGGTCCAGGCCGTGGCGGCAAGCCTCGCCCGGCTCGCCGCCGAGGCGATCGGCCGCCAGCGGCTCCAGGTCCAGCGGCGGATTGCCGGTGACGAGGCGACCGCGGCGTCGGAGCGGGTCGCCGTCCTCGGTCGCCTCGCGGCGCGACTCGCCGGCGCGGCGACGGTGGACGCCGTCGGTGCGGTCCTCGTCGAGCAGTCGGTCGCCGCGCTCGGTGCCGAGTTCGGCCTGCTCTACGAGCGGGACCGGCGGAGCGGCGTCTGCATGCTCGTCGAGGCCAAGGGATACCCGGTCGGTCTGGCCGAACACGAGGCAATGATCCCGCCGGACGCCGACGGGCCCGTCGCGGCCGCGGTCAGGTCCGGCCGACCGGTCGAGGTCGACTCGCCGGACGCCTGGCGGCGGCACTTCCCGCGCAGCTCGAACACGCTGACGATGACCGGGACGCGCTCCATCGCGGCCCTGCCGCTCGGCGAGGGCGGCGAGGTCGCCGGCGTCCTCGTCCTGGGCTGGTCGACGGCTGCGCCGGCCGACGATCGCCGGCCCGTCCTGGCGGCGATCGTCGACCAGGGCGCTCAGGCGCTCGAGCGGGCCCGACTCCACGCCCAGGAGCGCGACGCGCATCGCCTCCAGGAGGCCTTCGTCAGCGTCATCTCCCACGAGCTGCGAACGCCGATCACGACGATCCTCGCCGGCTCGCGGATCCTCCGCCGACGGGTCGAGAGCGCACCGCTTGCCGCCGACCTTGCCGCCGACATCGAGGCCGAGGCCGACCGCCTGGCTCGGATCGTGGAGGACCTGCTCGTCCTGAGCCGCCTCGAACGCCGCAACCTCGAGATCGCCCACGAGCCGGTGCATCTCTTCCATCTCGTCGAGCGGGTCGTCGCGTCCGAGTCGCGGCGCTGGCCGAACCGGACGTTCGTCAAGCCCGGGCGCGTCGACGTTGCGGTCGCCCGGGGCGAGGAGACGTACGTGGAACAGGTCCTCCGGAATTTGCTGTCGAACGCGGCGAAGTACTCGCCCGAGGGCTCCACCGTCGAGGTCGCGGTCGAGGCCGACGGGCCGCGGACGACGGTGCGCGTCCTCGACGAGGGGCCGGGCATCGCCCGCGAGGAGATCCACAAGCTGTTCACGCTCTTCTACCGCTCGCCTTCGACCGCCGCGGCGGCGGCCGGTGCGGGGATCGGCCTCTTCGTCGCCCGCCGGCTCGTGGACGAGATGGGCGGCGAGATGTGGGTCCGCCCTCGCGACGGCGTGGGCAGCGAGTTCGGCTTCTCGCTGACGACGTTCCCGACCGACGAGGATGAGGACGATCCCGGCGCGCCGGCCGAGCGGGCCGACTCGGGCGCGACCGTGGGCTGACATCGGGATCGGGGTGATGCGCCCGGCGCCGATCCGCGCAAGAATGGGCATCGACAGCAGAACGGGAGAGAACACGATGGACGATCAGCCGCACCGGACCAGCGACACCGGCGAAGGGGTCCCGCCCTCCGCGGGCAGCGCCGACGAGAACCTCGGCTGGAACGCCGGCGCCGGCGACTCCGCCGGCCAGTCGGGTACCGCCGCCACGGCGGAGCGGATGCTCGCCCAGCTCCAGACGATGATCGACCAGATCGCGACCCAGGCCGCGCCGGTCGTCCGCCAGGTCGGGGCGAAGGCCGCGGAGCTTGCGGCGGCGGCCGCGGAGCGGGCCGGCCCGTTCGCCCACAGGGCGGCCGACGCGACCGCCGACGCCAGCGTGAAGCTGGCCGAACGCTCGCGCGAGCTCGCCGCCGACCTCCGGCGCGAGCTGGCCTCCGCGGAGTCGCCGCCGGCCGCGCCCGGCACCGAGGACGTCGGCGGCCCCACGGGAACGACGACCGCGGTCCTCGACGGCGTCGACGACGCGGTCGAGCAGTCGGCCAAGGACGACCCCGCCGAGGGCTAGTCTCCGACCGGGCTCTTCGTGGCGGGACCGGGCCATCGGTATACTCGGGCCCATGAGCGTCCGACCGATCGTCCTCCTCGGGGATCCCCGCCTCCGCCTCAAGGGTGAACCCGTCGACAGCTTCGGCAAGTTCCTCCACGAGCTGCTCGACGACATGACCGAGACGATGCGCGCCGCCCCCGGCGTCGGCCTGGCCGCGCCCCAGGTCGGCGAGGCCCTCCAGGCCTGCGTCGTGGAGGTCGGCGGCCAGCTCCACGAGTTGATGAACCCTCGGATCGTCAAAGCGGTCGGCGACGACAACGATCTCGAGGGCTGCCTTTCACTGCCCGGCTACTACGCCTACGTCACCCGGCGCGAGAAGGTCTGGGTCGTTGCCCAGAATCGGTTCGGCAGGAAGGTCAAGGTCTCCGGGGCCGGTTTCCTCGCCCGCGCGCTGCAGCACGAGCTCGACCATCTCGAAGGCAAACTCTTCATCGATTACCTGGAGTCGATGGACGAGCTCATCCCCGTCGGCCAGGCCGACGAGGACGATGCCGAGGAGGCCGCGAAGGCCCTCGCGTGACCGCCGAGCGGGCGGCCCGCCGGACAGCCGGCGACGAGGCACCGGTCCGCACGGTGTTCTTCGGGTCGGGGGCGTTCGCCGTCCCGATCCTCGATGCCGCGATCGGGGTCCCCGAGATCGACGTCGTCGCGGTCGTCAGCGTCCCGGATCGGCCCGTGGGAAGGCGTGCGGTCGTCCTGCAGTCGCCCGTCGCGACCCGGGCCCGGCATCTTGGGATGCCGCTGCTCCAGCCCGAGCGGCTGCGATCCGACGACGCGGCCTCCGCGATCGCAGACATGCGGCCGGAGTTCGGCCTGCTGGCGGACTACGGCCGGATCGTCCCTCGGGCGATCCTCGAGCTGCCTCCGCACGGCATCCTCAACGTCCATCCCTCGCCGCTTCCCAGGCACCGTGGCGCGGCCCCGATCACGGCGACGATCCTCGCCGGGGACGAGTCGACTGCGGTCGTGCTGATCCTGATGGACGAGGGCCTGGACACCGGGCCGATCGTGGCCGGGACCGCGACGGACGTCCTGCCCACCGAACGCGCCCCGGAGCTCGAGGCGCGGCTGGCCCGGCTGGGCGCCGATCTCGTCCGGCGCTCGGTCCGGCGCTGGCTCCGCGGCGAAATCGAGGCCCAACCCCAGCCGACCGACGGCGTGACGCTGACGCACCCCCTCCGTCGTGAGGACGGCCGCCTCGACCCAACGCGGCCGGCCGAGCACCTCGAGCGCCAGGTCCGCGCGTTCGACCCGTGGCCCGGCACCTGGCTGGACACGCCGGCGGGCAGGATCGCCGTCCGCCGGGCCCATGTCGAGGAAGACGTTCCGCAAGCGACGCCCGGCCGGTTCGGACCAGGCCCGGACCTGCGCATCGGGACGGCGGACGGCTGGCTCGTCCTCGACGAGGTCCAGCCCGCGGGAGGGCGGCCGATGTCGGGGGCGGCGCTGCTCCGCGGTCGGCCGTCGCTCGCCTCGAGCGGCATCGCCTGAGTCGTCCACTGTCGGCCGGCCGACAACGGACGGCACGGGACCAACACGAACGCCTCGAACGCGTCATCCCATCGGAACCTGCCGCGTCGGGTCGCCCCAGCCAGGGGTGGACGACTCGGTGGAAACGGGAGATCAGCGATGAATCGGTCCCTGTCGATTCTCGGGGCGGTCCTCTTGAGCGTGGCCCTCGTGGGGCCGGCGGCGGCCGCTTCGTCCTCCAGCCGGGACGAGAATGCCAAGCGATACTACGTGGCGCTCGGCGATTCCCTTGCCGCCAGCGTTCAGCCGATCGGCGATCCGGCAGACCTCTATAGGACGGCGGACGGCTACGCCGAACAGCTCCACGCACTCGCGAAACCGTCCATGCCGAAGCTGTCCCTCGTCAAGCTCGCCTGTCCGGGCGAGACCACGACGACGATGATCTCCGGCGGAATCTGCCCGTACGCCCGCGGGTCGCAGCTCGACGAAGCCGTTGCCTTCATCGAGTCGCATCGCAAGTTCGTGGCCTTCATCACGATCGATATCGGCGCCAACGACTTCGCCTGCAACGACCTCTCGTGCGTCCCGGCCGGCGTGGCCGCGGTGCAGACGAACCTGCCGGCGATCATGACCGCGCTTCGACAGGCCGCCGGCCCGGACATCCCGATCGTCGGGATGAACCTCTACAACCCGTTCCTCGGGGCCTGGTTCGGAGGCCAGGAGGGCCGGGACTTCGCGGTGACGACGACGTTCGGCGGCATCCTCCCGATCAACGACATGCTCGAGGCGATCTTCGCCGCCCACGGTGCCGCCGTGGCGGACGTCGAGAGCGCCTTCTCGACCGCGGACTTCGCGACGCTCGTGCCGCTGCCCGGCATGGGGGAGGTCCCGATCAACGTCGTTCGAATCTGTGCCTGGACGTGGGTGTGCGCTCCGGCACCGCTCGGTCCCGACAATCACGCGAACAGCGACGGCTATGGGGTCATCGCGCTCGCCTTCGCCGCAGCGCTCGACCTCTGAGCGATCGTCCTCCCGGCGATCGCATCGGGGCTCCGGGGCCGGCCGTTCGTCGGCTCGGTCCCGGAGCCCTAGACTTCGGCCATGTCATCCTCGCTCCCGGTCGCAGGCCCGACAGGCGTCGTGGACCCGACCGGCCGCCCTCCGCGCGACCCGCGGCCCGGCCTCTCCGGGCTCGCCCCGACCGAGCTCGAACGCTGGTTCGTGGAGCGCGGCCAGCCTGCCTACCGGGCCCGCCAGGTCGCCGACGCGACCTGGGGCCGCCGTGCCGCGTCCGCCGGCGAGATCTCCACGGTGCCGGCTGCCCTCCGAGCGGAGATCGAGGCGGCCTTTCGCTTCGACACCGTCGCCGACACGGAGCTCCGTCCGGCCGACGGCGGCCTGACCGAGAAGGCGCTCCATCGGCTATCGGACGGGGCGCTCGTGGAGTCGGTGCTCATGCGGTACCCGGCCCGCGGTCGACAGCGCGAGCGGCACACGCTGTGCATCTCGAGCCAGGCCGGTTGCGCCGTCGGCTGCCCGTTCTGCGCGACCGGCGAGCTGGGTTTCACGCGCGACCTCGAGACCGCCGAGATCGTCGACCAGGTCCGTCACGCCGCCCGCCGCCTGGCGGCCGACGGGAGGCGGCTCACGAACGTCGTGTTCATGGGCATGGGCGAGCCGCTCCTCAATCTCGACCGGGTCCTCGAGGCGGTCGACGCGCTCAACGACCCGGCGCGGTTCGGTCTGGGGGCCCGCCACATCACGGTCTCGACCTCGGGCGTCGTGCCCGGCATGCGCCGCCTGACCGCCCTCGGGCCCCAGTTCACGCTCGCCGTCTCGCTCCACGCGGCCCGCGACGCCCTCCGGGACGTCCTCGTCCCGCTGAACCGCCGCTGGCCGGTCGCCGAGGTCGTCGAGGCCGCCCGCGCCCACGCCCGAGTCACCGGCCGCCGGGTCAGCTATGAGGTGACGCTCATCTCGGGCATCAACGACACCCCGCTCGACGCCCGGGCGATGGCCGACCTGCTGCGCGGCGACCATGCCCACGTCAACCTCATCCCGATGAACCCGGTCGCCCACACGCCGTGGACGGCGAGCCCGATGGACGTCATCGAACGGTTCGCCGCGACCCTCGGGTCCGCCGGGATCGCCACGACCGTCCGGCGCAACCGCGGCCAGGAGATCGGGGCGGCCTGCGGCCAGCTGGCTGCGGAGCGAGCCGGCGAACCACCTGCCGCAGCCGTCGCCCGCCGCCGGGACCGCCTCGTCGAGGAGAGCGCAACGGCCCTTCGCGGCGAACGCGCCCGGACTGCCGTGCCGGCCGGGGTCGGCGAGTAGCGTGGGGACCGGCCGGGCCCGCATCGCCGCGAGCATCCTCGACGCCGACCACTCGAACATGGCGTACGCCGTGCGACGGGCCGGGAAGGAAGGCGCCGACCGGCTCCACATCGACGTGATGGACGGCCACTTCGTCCCGAACCTCACGTTCGGCCCGAAGATGATCGCCGGGATCCGACCGCGAACCGAGCTGCCGCTCGACGCCCACCTCATGATCAGCGAGCCGGGTCGCTTCATCGACGAATACATCGAGGCCGGCTGCGACTCGATCACGTTCCACGTCGAGATCGACGAGCCGATCGAGCCGACGCTCCGGGCGATCCGCGCGGCGGGACGGGCCGCCGGCCTGGCCGTGCGGCCGGCGACGCCGCTCAGCGCCCTCGAGCCGTACCAGCACCTGCTCGACATCGTCCTCGTGATGACGGTCGAGCCCGGCTTCGGCGGCCAGTCCTTCATGCGCGACGTCGCCATGGAGAAGCTGCTCGCAGCCCGGGCCTACCTCGCCCACAAGGTCCACGGCGCCGAGGTCCACGTCGACGGCGGGGTCAACCGGGAGTCGGCCGAACTCGTCGGCGGGCTCGGCGTCGACATCCTCGTCGTCGGCTCGGCGCTCTGGATCAAGGGCCACGACATGGGCCGCGAGATCCGGCTCGTGAAGGCGCTCGCCGACGAGGGTTACCAGTACCGCCTCAACGACGGCAAGCCGCCGATCCCGCGCGACAAGATGGTCACGTTCGCCCAGCTGCCCAAACACCTCGCCTGGGAATTCATGCGTGAGATCGAAGCCGGCGGCGTGCCGGTGATCCCGCTCCGCGGCTCCGGCCGGTTCAACCCCGACGGGGTCCGCGATTACGACCTCATGGTTCCGGCGACCGTCGAGGAGCTCGTCGTCGAGCGGCACGCCGCCGACCGGGAGCGCTACGAGGCGGCCGCGGAGCGGTGGCGCGAGGAGTACGCGCGGGAGCACGGCTGGGCCGAGCCGCCGAAGGTGTAGCCGACGTGCGGGCGCTCCTCCAGCGGACGACCGGCGCGCGGGTCCGGGTCGACGGCGCGACGGTCGGCGAGATCGGGAAGGGACTCGTCGTGCTCCTCGGCGTCGGGCCCGACGACCGCGAGGCGGTGGCCGACGCGCTCGCGCGGCGCGTCGCCGAGCTGCGGATCTTCGACGACGCGGACGGCCGGACCAACCTGTCGTTGCGCGATGTCGGCGGGGCGGCCCTTGTCGTTTCCCAGTTCACGCTCTATGCGGACACGCGGCGGGGGCGCCGTCCGGGCTTCACCGGCGCCGCCGGCCCGGAGCTGGCGGAGCGGCTCTACGGGCGGTTCGTCGGCGCGTTGCGGGCGCTCGAGGTCGAGACGGCGACCGGCCGCTTCGGCGAGGTGATGGCGGTCGAGCTCGTCAACGACGGGCCGTTCACGATCTGGCTCGACAGCGACGCCGGGTGAAGCCCGTCCTCGGGCCGCGCGACGTCGCCGGCCGGGCCGTCGGCCTACTTGGCGCTCTTGAGGGAGCTCCGGCGACAGCGCGTGCAGACGAGCGCCTTCACGGGCACGCCCTTCTGGACGACGGTGAACGGCTGGAGGTTGGGCTGGTAGCGGCGGTGAGCGCGGACGCGGTTCATCCCCGACGACTGGGGATTGAAGCCGCCCATCGACACCTTGCCGCAGATCGCGCAGGAGCGGGCCATGCTGGTCCTCGGAAGACGTGATTCACAGGGAGCTCAGCCTGATCGGCCCGAGCGGGGCGGTATGATAGCACCGACTTCGCGGGACCCGCCAGACGTCCATCGCCACCGCGCCACCGGAGGTTGCCGCCCGCGTGCCCACCAGCCCGACGCCCGGTCGATCGATCGTCACCCGGCGCGCCGTCGTGGACATGGTCCGGACCGCCACGCTCGGGTCGTACGGCGTGACCGGCTTTGCCGGGGGCGTGCTCGGCCGCCTGCTCGAGCGGCTCGGCCTGACCCATCCCGGGATCCGGGTGACGTTCGGCGGTGAGGCGGCCGCGACCGTCGGACCCGGCACCGCCGATGCCGCACCGGCGCCGAGCGGCCTGACGATCGATCTCGACCTGACCGTCGCCTACGGCGTGCCGGTGGCGGAGGTCGCCCGCCAGGTCGACTCGGCCGTCCGGTACGCGATCCGCCGGGCCCTCGGCCGCGAGGTCGAGCGGCTCACGATCCACGTCGACGGGCTCCGCTACCGACCCGGCGACCTGCCGGCCGCCCCGCCGCCACACGACCCGTCCGCAGTGGCCGCCGACGACCTCGCCGCCAGCGGCACGGACGTCGCCTGATGGCCCGCCGCTCCTGCGACGGGCCCGGGCTCCTCGGTGCCTTCCGGGCCGCGGTCGACAACCTCGAGGCCCACGTCGACGAGATCAACGGCCTCAACGTCTACCCGGTCCCCGACGGCGACACCGGCTCGAACATGTACGCCACGGTGAAGGCCGCCCTGGATGAGGCCGAGGCGGCCGGCGAGGTGACGACGGAGCGGATCGCCAGCGCGATCAGCTTCGGGGCGCTCATGGGTGCCCGCGGCAACTCCGGCGTCATCACCAGCCAGATCTTCCGGGGCATGTCGGAGGCGCTCGGCGGCAAGGCTCGCTTCAACGGGCTCGATCTTGCCCATGCCCTGAGCCAGGGCGCGCGGACCGCGTACGGCGCCGTCACCCGCCCGGTCGAGGGCACGATCCTCACGGTCATTCGCGAGTCGGCCGAGGCGGCGGTCGTCGCCGCGGAGGACTCGAACGACATCGAGTCGGTCCTCACCGCGACCCTCGAGGCCGCCGAGCGCTCGGTGGCCCGGACGCCGTCGCTTCTCGCGATCCTGCGCGAATCGGGCGTCGTCGACGCCGGAGGCCAGGGCCTCTACCGCCTCTTCCAGGGGGCTCTGCTCCATCTCGTCGGCCGGGCTCCCGCCCGGGCCGGGGGGCGAACGCCGACGGCCCGGCCCTCGGCCCTCGTCGCCCACGCCGACGAAGGCTTCGGTTACGAGACGATGTACCTGCTCCAGGCCCGGCCGGGCCACCAGCTCGACGTCGACGCGATCCGGGACCATCTCGAGTCGATCGGCGAGTCGGTCCTCGTCGCGGGCGACAGCCGGGCGCTCAAGATCCACGTCCACAACGAGCGGCCCGACGAGGTGATCGGGTTCGGGCTGACCAGGGGGACGCTGAGCCGCATCAGCGTGGAGAACCTCGACAATCAGGCACGCGACGTACGTGAGGCACGGGCCTCGGCGTTCGCCGGGACGCCTTCCGACGACGGGGACGAGGCCATCGAACGTGTCGGTGAGCCTGACCCAACGACGGTGGCCGGCGCGCCGAGCTCGTCGAACGGCAGCTCGCCAGACGCCGAGCTGCGGCCGGGACCGGCGATCGTGGCGGTCGTCGCCGGGGACGGCCTGGCCCGTGTCTACGAGGACTTCGGAGTCGACCAGATCCTCCGCGGCGGCCAGTCGGCCAACCCGAGCACCGGCGACCTCCTCCGGGTCGCCCGTCTCGCGAAGGCCCGCGAGGTCGTGCTCCTGCCGAACAACCCGAACGTGCGGCTTGCCGCGGAGCAGGCGGCCCAGGTCTGCGACGACAAGCGGATCGTGGTCGTCCCCACTCGCAACGCCGCCGAGGGGATCGCGGCGCTCCTCGCCCTCGACCCGACGCTCGACGCGGCCGCGAACGCCGGCCCGATGACCGCGGCCAGCCGAAGCATCCAGAGCGTCCAGGTGACCGAGGCGGTCCGCAACGCGACGATCGCCGGGCGCAAGGTCAAGCAGGGCCAGACGATCGTGCTCGATCCGGACGACGGGCTCGTCGCGGTGGACGGCAATCGCGACAAGGCCGTGCTCGCGGCGATCGCCGCGTTCGAGCCCGGCTTCGAGCTCGTGACGCTCTACTACGGCGCCGACGCGACGCTCGCCGAGGCGGAGGCGATCGCCCGCCGGATCGGCGACAAGGCCGGCGTCGAGGTCGAAATCGTGCACGGCGGGCAGCCCCACTATCGCTACCTCATCTCGGCCGAGTAGGAGCGTGACGGGAGCGACCACGCGCCGCGCCCGGCCGGCAGCCCGACCCCCCGAGCCCCCGCCGACCGACCCCGCCGCCCTCCTCGACACCGAGCTCGCCCGCTCGGGGATCGCCGCCGCCAACGTCCTGCGGCGGGCGGGCCGCCGGCTCGGCTTCTTCACGGTCCGCGACCTGTTGTTCCACCTGCCCCGGCGCTACGACGACCTGCGCGAGATGCGGACGCTCGGCGATATGGTCTGGGTCGAGGAGGGCACGGTCGTCAGCGCCCGGGTCCGCGTCGCCGACATCCGCGTCGAGCCGTCGTTCCGCCGGCGGATCCAGCGGACGATCGCGGTCCTCGAGGACGAGACGGGCCGGCTCGAGGCGACGTGGTTCGGTCGGCGCTACATCGAGCGGCGGCTCCATGCCGGCGACCGGGTGATCGTCTCCGGAAAGCTGAAGCGGTTCGGCCGGAGGCTGACCCTCGACAACCCCGACTTCCAGGCCGAGGGCGCCGAAGGCGAAATGCTCCATGTCGGGCGGATCGTGCCGGTCTACCGGTTGACCGCGGGATTGACGGCGACCCGGTTGCGCATGGCGATCCGCGAGGCGCTCGACCGCGCGGGCACGGCCTATCCCGAGTACCTGCCCGAGCCGATCCGGGCCGGCGATTCGCTCGCCCCGATCGGGACGGCGCTCGAGGAGGCCCACTTTCCGGCCTCGTTCGACGGTCGCGATGCCGCCCTCCGCCGGCTCGCGTTCGACGAGCTGCTCGCCCTCCAGCTCGGGATGGTCGGGCGGCGCCGGCAGCGGGGCCGCGACGCGGCGAACCCCATCCCGATCGACGATCCGACCGACGACGAGCTCCGCGGTGCGCTCGTCGGCTCGCTCTCGCGCAAGCTCGATCGCGACGTCGCCCTGACGGCCGACCAGGCGCGGGCGATCGGTGAGCTCCGGGGCGACCTGGCGAGGCCCACGCCGATGCTCCGCCTGCTCCAGGGCGACGTCGGCTCGGGAAAGACCGCGGTGGCCGCGTACGCCCTCGCGGCGGCCGCTCGATCCGGGTTCCAGGGCGCGCTCCTCGCGCCGACCGACCTGCTCGCCCGGCAGCACCACCGGACGCTCAGCGCGCTGCTCGAGGACGCGGCGATCCCCGTCGAGCTGCTGACGGGCTCGCTGACCGCGGCGAACGCCCGCCGGACGCTCGAGCTCGTCGCCTCGGGGATGGCCCCGGTCGTCGTCGGGACCCACGCCCTGATCCAGGAACGGGTGACGTTCGCCTCGCTCGGGGTCGTCGTGATCGACGAGCAGCATCGCTTCGGCGTCGAGCAGCGAGGCCAGCTCGAGGCGAAGGCCGGCGGCCGAGCCCCGCACGTCCTGCTGATGACCGCGACGCCGATCCCGCGGACCCTCGGCCAGGTCCTCTATGCCGACCTCGACGTGTCCGACCTGCGGACGCCGCCCGAGGGCCGCATCCCGATCCGGACCGGGATCCGCCATCCCGACGCGCTCGGCGCGACGTGGGAGCGGGTCCGGGCGGAGGCCGCGGCCGGCCGGCGGACGTTCGTCGTCGTGCCCCTCATCGACGAGGCGGAGGCGCCCGAGGGCGACGAGCGGACGACGATCTTCGACGCGTCGGCGCCTGCCGCGGAGGCCGAAGCGGTCCGCCTCCGTGAGCTGCTCGCCCCGCTCCGGGTGGGGCTGGTCCACGGCCGGATGAAGGCGGCCGATCGCGATGCCGAGATGGTGCGTTTCCGCGACGGCGAGGTCGACGTCCTCGTCGGGACGACCGTGATCGAGGTCGGCGTGGACGTCCCGGAGGCTACGATGATGGTCGTCGAGGGCGCCGACCGGTTCGGGCTCGCCCAGCTCCACCAGCTCCGCGGTCGCGTCGGCCGGGGGACCGCCGAATCGTTCTGCGTCCTCGTCTCCGATTCGACCGACGAAGTCGCCCAGGCCCGGCTCAAGGCGGTGGCCGAGCTGCGCGACGGTTTCGAACTCGCCGAGCGCGACTTCGAGCTGCGGCGGGAGGGCGACGTCCTCGGCCTCGCCCAGAGCGGCCTGCCTCGGCTGCGGGTCGCGTCGCTCCAGGACAGGGAGCACGTCGCGCTGGCCCGTCGCGCCCGCGAGCACGCCGAAGAGCTGCTCGACGAACGCGGAGCGCTCCGACCGCACGAGGCGGCACTCCGCCGCGAGCTCGAGCGCGGCTGGCTGGAGCGGGTCTGGGCCGGCGACCCCGCCAGCGGCGCCTGAGGTGGCCGACGCCGGTCGGGTCATCGCCGGCTCGGCGAAGGGCGCCCGGCTCCGGGCGCCGGGGCAGGGGACCCGGCCGCTCAGCGACCGCGTCAAGCAGACGCTCTTCGGGATCCTCGAGCCGGCGATCCCCGGGGCGCGGTTCCTGGATCTCTTCGCCGGCAGCGGCGCCGCGGGGATCGAGGCGCTTTCGCGTGGCGCCGCCGCGGCGGTGTTCGTCGAGCGCGACGCCGGGGCGGCCGCGGTGATCGCGACGAACCTGGAGGCTGCCCGCCTCGCCGGCCCGGCCGCGACCGTCCTCCGCGCGGAGGCCCTGGGCTGGCTTGGGCGATCCGATCGCGATGGGCCGCCGTTCGACGTCGTGTTCGTCGACCCGCCCTACGCCGACGCGGCGCTCCTGCGGCGGGTTCTCGAGGCGCTGGGCGACGCCCAAGCGCCCCTCGCACCCGAGGCCCGCGTCGTCGCGAAGCACTTCTGGCGCGATCGACCGCCCGAGCGGATCGGTATGCTGGCGCTCGAGCGCGACCGGCGGTTCGGGGAAACGGCCCTGACCTTCTACCGGCGCGAGGAGCATCCCGCCGAATGAGCGTCGCCGTCTACCCCGGATCCTTCGACCCGATCACGAACGGCCATCTCGACGTGATCGGCCGCGCGGCGTTCGCGTTCGACACGATCGTCGTCGGGGTCCTCGCCAATCCCCGCAAGCAGCCGCTCCTGGCGGCCGACGAGCGGGTCGAGATCATCCGGGCGTCGGTCGCCGCGGGGGCGCCGACGCGGGGCCGGATCGACGTCCAGGCGTTCGACGGGCTGACGGTCGAGTTCTGTCACGCGGTGGGGGCGTCGTTCATCGTCCGCGGCCTTCGCGCGATCAGCGACTTCGAGGCGGAAATGCAACTCGCCCACAACAACCGCAAGCTCGCCCCCGACGTCGACACGGTCTTCTTCATGACCGCCCTCGAACACGGCTACGTGTCGTCGAGTCTCGTCAAGGAGATCGCCTCGTTCGGCGGCGACGTGGCGGAGATGGTGCCGCCGGCGGCCCTGGCGGCGCTTCGCCGGGCCCTGGCGGCGCGCGCCGGGTGAGCCTCGCGGCTCCCGGGCACTGCTGAGCACGCGTTTCAGGGCCGAGCTGGAGGTCGCCTCGGTTGGCTCCTCGCCCGCGCGCGTCGGCTTGACCGGCGTCGATGGGCCCAATCGCGTACTGACCGTCAAGTCCGCAGGACGAAGGTGACGAAGGTCAGGTGCGAGTTGCCGACGGTTCCGGTGACTTCCCAGCAGCCCTCGGTCGGGAAGTAGACACCGCTCGCCTGGAAGCCGTGGGTCCCATAGTCATCGAATTCCGCGCGGAGCAGTCGTCCCGGCGCATCGAGCCGGCGGCCGGTGATCGTCAGCGATCCTGAAACGATCCGCCACCAGCCGAACTTCCACCCGATCGAGCCGTCGCTCTCGACGAACCGGGGATCGGCGAGGATCACGCCATCTTCGCCCAGCCCTCCGACCCACAGGTCGTCATTGCCGAAGGCCGCGGATGACCCGAAGAGTCGATCCCCAAAATCCGCTGGAGCCTTGGCTGGCTTCGTTACGGGACAGTTCTTCGCGTCGGCCATGGATACCGGCAGGGCGCTGGCGGAAAGCGGACCGGTAGGCGTGACCGTCGAGGCAGGAGACGGTATCGCGCTGGGCCCGGCTGGTGACGCGACGGCAGCGGCGCTGGGGCTGGGACCTGTCGCGGGGGAGCACGCCGCGAGCGTCAAGCTGAGAAGCAGAACGACTGCGGAGGTTCTCATGAGCAAACCACATCGAGGCCGGACCACGTCCTCATCGCCGATTCATACACCGACACGTCCCGCCAGGTTTCGGGAGCGGACTTCGCGAGGGGCAACCTTCGCCGTCGGGTGCGACCGTCCATCGTCCCTCCATCGCAGCGACGAAAGGGCCCACAGCGGAGTCCAACGTGGGCCGCAGGCCTCAGCTGGTCCGGCAGGCGGACCAAGCGACCGGCGAGGATCGTCCTGATCGCCGAATCTGACGTCTCGGCCGCCCGGTGGGCCGCGTGGCGGACCACATGACGGCTGGCGGGCCGCTGAGCGCCGCGCTGCGACGCTCCGTCGTCCGTTGGTCCGCGTGGCGGACCAATCAGCCCTCACGGGTCCAGCCGAGGGCCGGACGCGCGCGGTTCCGGGAGCCCGGGCGCCGTGCCATAATCGCGGCCAACGACCCGCCGTCCCGGTCGACCGCCACCGGAGGGCAATCCGATCGACATCATCTTCCTCGTCGAGCGCCTCGAGTCGATCATCGCGAACGGCCGGCGCCTCCCCATGACAAACAACGTCGTCATCGACCAGGCTGCCGCGCTCGGGCTCATCGACGAGCTGCGCGTCGCGGTTCCCGAGGAGGTCCGCGCGGCGAAACGGATCAACTCCGAGGGCGAGCGGATCATCGAGAAGGCCCAGGAGGAGGCCGAGCGGATCGTCGCCCGGGCTCAGGAACAGGCCGCGTTCCTCATCGACGAGCGTGGCCTCACCCAGCAGGCCGAGGCCGAGAGCCGGCGGATCGTCGCCGAGGCGGAGGCCGACGCCGAGGAGGTCCGTCGCGGCGCCGACGAGTACGCGGTCGGCGTCCTCGTCGGGCTGGAGGGCGACGTGGTGAAGACCCTCCAGAGCATCAAGAAGGGCATCGCGATGCTCGACGAGCGGCGGGCGGAGCTGCGCGAGGCGGCCGAGGACGGCCGGCTCGAGCCGGAGGCTGCGTTCACCGACTACGACGACGAGCGCCACGAGCAGGACCAGGAGGAGGAGTCGGGCCTGCCGGTGCAGCGATGAGCTCCGGTCGGGCCGTCGGTGCGCCGCTGGTCTGGAACGTCGCGGGCCTGCTGGGCGAGGATCCGGGCGCGACCCGCGACTACGAGGTCGCCGGCGCCACGATCGACCTGGGCGAGGACCTCCGCCTGGCCGACCCGATCGAGGGTCGCGTCCGCCTGGCCCGGACGAACCGCGGCCTGCTCGTGTCCGCGTCGTTCACGACGAGCCTCCAGGCCGAATGCAGCCGCTGCCTCCGGGAGATCGAGGTGCCGATCGAGGTCTCGATCGAGGAGGAGGCCCTGCCCGCGATCGACATCGCATCGGGGCTCCCGCTGCCGCCCGAGGCCGGGGCCGAGGATGAGCCGCTCCGCCTCACCGACCACCACGAGCTCGACCTCGAGACGCCGGTCCGCGAGGCGATCCAGCTCGAAGAGCCCATCGCAGCACTCTGCCGCGAGGCGTGCCCGGGTCTCTGCGCGGTCTGCGGGACGCCGCTCGACGAGGGCGACCACGATCACCCCTCCGACGAGGTGGATCCGCGGCTCGAAGCCTTGCGCGACTTCAGGCCGGACGACTCGTAACCGCCGCCAGGCCCCCCTCGAAGGGCTCGGACGGGCAGCGTCCGAGCGCGACTGGCCGCCGGGCCCCCTGGGTGGATCGGTGGCACGCAGGAGCGCGGCACGGTACACTCCCCGATCGGCCCTGCCCGGACCGGCAGGCCGTTCCGGCGCGTCCCGCACCTCGGCCGCCCGACAACATGCCGACCACTGAAGGAGACCGCAGACCGTGGGTGTACCGAAGCGACGCGTCTCGCACGCACGGCAGGGCGAGCGCCGCGCCCACCTCGCTCTGAGCGTGCCCCGGCTCGAAGAGTGCGATCACTGTCACGCGCCGAAGCTGCCGCATCACGTCTGTCCGAACTGCGGCTGGTACAACGGCCGCCAGGCGATCGAGCTCAAGCAGTCGACGAACGAGTCCGCCTCCTGACCGTGGTCGACCCGATCGGCCACCACCCGGCGCGACCCACGACGGGGCCAGGCCTCGCCGCCGCGGTCGACGGCCGCGGGGTGACGATCGCGATCGACGCGATGGGTGGCGACCACGGTCCGACGGAGCTCGTCCCGGGGGCGCTCGATCACGCTCGCTCCCACCCCCAGGACCGCCTGCTCCTCGT
>DASTVH010000161.1:0-10175 GCA_035759195.1 Candidatus Limnocylindrales bacterium | reverse complement strand
GACCTCGACCGGCTGCTCGAGCGGTTCGCCGCGTGGGAGCCGCCGGCCGGCCGGTTTGCCTGACCGAGGTGCCTGCCGCGCGGTGGCGCCCGAGTGCTGCCGCCGGCGTGGCGACGCCGGGCGGTCGATCAGCCTGCCAGTGACCGCCCGGCGTCATGGTTCTGACGCGCGAGTCGGCGGTTCTGTGCCGCCGCCCGTCCCGCCGGCCGGGCGGGCGAGTCACGCGAGGATCGAGGATGTGCCATTTGGCCCTATCATCGGTCGGACGGGGTGTGGCGTAGTCTGGTAACGCACGTGCTTTGGGAGCACGAGATCGTCGGTTCGAATCCGACCACCCCGACCACGTGCCACGAACAAGCTGCCGGCGAGGGGCCGGCGCCTCGACCGGAGGGCGTCGCCGGTCGGTCGGGAGGAGCACACACCGGGCGGAGCTCGAGCTTCGCCTGAGGGGGCCAGGTCGATGATCCTTCGCGTGTTCCGGGGCCGGCTCGACGCCGCCGACGAGGAGCGGTTCCTGCAATTCGTCCGGGACGAGGCCGTGACGCGAGCACTCGCCGTACCCGGCCTCCTCTCGTTCCAGCCAGGCATCCGGCCGATCGACGGTGACCGCGAGGTCGTCCTGATCTCGACGTGGAACGACTTCACCTCGATTGCCTCGCTCGACGAAGGTCTCGATTCGCCGCTGTCGCTGCCTGGCGGCTCGGCCTTCATCCACCACGGCGTCGCGGTCCATTACGAGTTCGTGAACGGGTCGCTCCGCTCGATTCCGCTGGACGGCGCCCGGATCCGCATCGTCCGCGGTCGCCTTCGGCCGAACAGCGAGGCCCAGCTCTTCGAGTGGGCGCGCAGCCGCCAGGAGCAGCTGGCAAACGATGGGCTGCTCGTCGCCGCCCATCTCGGTCGGCGGATGGTCGACGCCGATACCGAGGTCCTCTTCGCCGGGATCTGGCGAGAGGCCGCAGCGCTCGACACGATCAGCCACGAGGCCGAGCCCGTCATGACGCTCGACGACTCGGCGCTCAGCCTCTTCGTCGACCGCCCCGCCGTCGAGGAGTACGGGGCGATCATGCTTGCCCCCGGGGCCGCGCGGGCCCCGGCGCTCGTTCTCGTCGACGACGCCCGCCATTGCCTGTACGCCACGCCCGCCGCGGCCCGGCTGACCGGCCGCTCCGTGGCGGCGCTGACGTCAATGCGCGTGGACGACGTCCTCTCGCCCGAGCACGGCGCCGCCCTCGCGACGGCATGGCCGGAGTTCGTCACGAGCGGTCGCGGGGAGGGCTCCTTCGCGATCGTCGGGCCCGATGGTGCGGTCCACAGCGTCCACTTCTCCGTCTGGGCGAATTCTCCGTGGCCGCGATCGCACGCCCTGTTGCTGTCGGAGGCTGCGGACCGGCCGGCCCCGGACCTGGACCGGGCACTTGCGGAAGCGGGCGTCGTCGCCCGCCACTCCGCCGTGCCGGCCCGCCTGCTGGCTCGCTGACCCTCGCCGTCCCTGCGTCCCGGTCGGTCGTGCCGGACCGCCCGTCACGGAACGCCGTTCGGCTCTCGCGCCCGACGGCGCGGCGAGCCACGCTCGACCCGACA
Source organism: Candidatus Limnocylindrales bacterium (assembly GCA_035759195.1). Lineage (GTDB taxonomy): Bacteria > Chloroflexota > Limnocylindria > Limnocylindrales > CSP1-4 > CF-46. The sequence continues at coordinate 8,591 of DASTVH010000161.1, read as the reverse complement.
GCCGGCATCCGGAGGCCCTGCATGACCCTCACCGCGGTCGCGCGACCCGTGCCCCGGACCGGCACACCCGTCGAGATCGCGAGCGACCGGTGCAAGGGTTGCGAGCTGTGCGTCGCGGCCTGCCCGCCGAAGGTTCTCGCCCTCGACGTCGAGGCGGTCAATCCGCTCGGCCACCATCCCGTCCGCCTCCTCGACGCGGCTCGCTGCACGAGCTGCGCGTTCTGCGCGCGGGTCTGCCCGGACGCCGTCCTGACCGTCTACGCCCCACCGAAAGGCGCGTGCCGATGATCGCGACGTCCGCTCCGGCGCGGTCGCCGGGCGTCGACCATGACCCCGGACGCGTCCTCCTGAAGGGCAACGAGGCGCTCGCGGAGGCGGCCATCCAGGCCGGCTGCGACGCCTATTTCGGCTACCCGATCACGCCGCAGGCCGAGCTCCTCGAGTGGATGGCGCGGCGGATGCCCGAGGAGGGTCGGGCCTTCGTCCAGGCCGAATCGGAGATCGGAGCCATCTCGATGGCGCTCGGCGCGGCGGCAGCCGGCGCCCGCGTCCTCGTCTCGACGTCGAGCCCCGGATTCAGCCTGATGGCCGAGGGGATGAGCTACCTGGCCGGTTCGGAGCTGCCGGTCGTCCTCGTCAACGTCATGCGCGGCGGCCCCGGGCTCGGCAGCATCGGCCCCGCCCAGTCCGACTATCTGGCGGCCGTCAAGGGGCACGGCCATGGGGACTACCGGGTTCCGGTGCTTGCGCCGGCCTCGATTGCTGAGGGGATGGTCCTCATGGCCGATGCCTTCGAGATCGCCGAGCGCTACCGGACGCCGGTGATCCTGCTCGCCGACGGGATTCTCGGCCAGGCGATGGAGCCGGTCGTCCCGACCTATCGCGCGCCGCCCCGAATCGCCGGCGACTGGGTTCTGTCCGGCGCCGACGGTCGCCCGCCGCGGGTCGTCAAGTCGCTCCACCTGCGGCCCGAGGCGCTCGAGGCCCACAACGTGCACCTCCAGGCGAAGTTCGCCGAGATCGCCGCCCGCGAGGTCCGCTGGGAGTCGGAGCGGCTCGACGGCGCGGAAATCGCGGTCGTTGCCTACGGAGTCGCGGCACGGGTCGCCCGGACCGCGATCGGACGCGCCCGCGTTGCCGGCATGGCCGCTGGGCTGTTCCGGCCGATCTCCCTCTGGCCGTTCCCGTCCGTGGCGCTCGCCGAGGCGGCGTCGCGGCTGCGCGCGGTGCTCGTCGTCGAGCTGTCGGCCGGCCAGATGGTCGAGGACGTCCGGCTCGCGATCGAGGGCCGCGCCCCGGTCTTCTTCCACGGCCGAACCGGCGGCATGGTCCCCTCGCCGTCGGAGGTCGTCGGGGCGCTCCGACGGGCCTGGGCGCAGACGGAGCCCCGAGGAGGCATTCGATGACCGTCGAAGCGCCGCTCCGGACGGCGGCTCCGGCCGACGCGCCGCCTGCTCGGCGCATCGCCGGGCGCCCCCGGCTGCTCGAGGATCGCTCGACCCACTACTGTCCCGGCTGTGGTCACGGCGTGGTCCATCGGCTCGTCGCCGAGGTCCTCGACGAGCTCGGCGTGGCAACACGGACGATCGCCGTCGCGGCGGTCGGCTGCGCGGTCTTCGCCTACGACTACCTCCACGTCGACTTCGTCGAGGCCCAGCACGGTCGGGCGCCGGCGGTCGCGACCGGGATCCGTCGCGTCCGACCCGATCACTTCGTGTTGACCTACCAGGGCGACGGCGACCTCGCCGCGATCGGGACGGCCGAGATCGTCCACGCCGCGGCCCGCGGCGAGCGGATCACGACGATCTTCGTGAACAACGGCACGTACGGCATGACCGGCGGCCAGCTCGCGCCGACGAGCCTCCTCGGTCAGCGGACGTCGTCGACGCCGCTCGGGCGCGACGCCCGCCTCAACGGCTACCCGATCCCGATCACCGAGATGCTGGCGCTGGCGCCGGGGACGGCCTACGCCGCGCGCGGCTCGGTCGCGACGCCGTCGACGATCGGGCGGACGAAGGCGATGATCCGGCGGGCCTGCGAGGCGCAGGTCGAGGGCCTCGGATTCTCGATCGTCGAGGTTCTCTCGAACTGCCCGGTCGGCTGGGGCATGACCCCGGTCGAGTCGATCGCCCATCTCGCGGAGGTGGCCGAGACGTACCCGCTCGGCGTCCTCGTCGACCGCGGCACGGAGGGTTGAGATGGAGCACGCGGTCGTGATCTCCGGTTTCGGCGGCCAAGGGCTCCTCTTCGCCGGCCAGGTGCTCGCCCAGGCGGCGATGCTCGAGGGCCGCGAGGTGCTCTGGATCCCCTCCTACGGTCCGGAGATGCGCGGCGGCTCGGCAGCCTGCACGGTGATCGTGGGCGACGAGCCGATCGGATCGCCGGTCGTCGACCGGGCCGACGTCGTCGTCGCCCTGACCCGGCCGTCGTTCGAGAAATACGGCGGGCTCGTCGGCCGGGGCGGCCTGCTCGTCGTGGACGGGTCGCTCGTCGATGCGTCGCCGCCGCCGGGCGTCGAGCTCCTCGCCCCGCCCTGCACCCGGTTGGCCCGCGAGGCCGGTGACGACCGGCTCGTGAGTATCGTCGCGCTGGGGGCCGCGTTGGCACGCCGGCCGATCGTCGGGCTCCCGGCCCTGAGGACGGCCCTCGAGCGGGTCGTCGGCGCGAAACACCCCGAGCTCCTCGCCGCCGACCTCGTCGCGCTCGATTCCGGTCTGACGGCCGCCGCCTGACCGACGGCACGGCCATTGCCCGCCCGCGGCGGGTTCGGTACGATGCCCGCGGGCGAGACCCGCGCCCGACCTCCTGACCGGCTCCCGTGCGGCCGGCACCGCGGAGGGAAAGGGGATCGTGTCCTCGGGTCGCAGGTTCGTCCTGACAGCTCGTCCGGCGGGATCGCGGAGCGCGGGTCGCGCGATGCCCTGCCGGCCACGAGGGTCACGATGACGAACCAGAAGCACCTCAAGGGCCGCGTCCGCGAGCGCATGGCCAAGACCGGCGAGCGCTACGCCGCGGCTCGGGCGAACGTCGTCGCCGGCCGTCCGGCGTCGACCACCGAGACGAACCCCGAGCCCTCCCACCTGCCGGGCCTCCATCCCGAGACCGCCGCGATGCGGATCGTCGCCGATGCGGCCGGCGTCCGCGACCCGAAGACCGGCGGACCGCCAACGGAAGAGCTCGTCTTCCTCGTTTCCGGGGGGATCGGCGTCGCGGTGTTCGCGTTCCGGTATCCGGAGTTCTCGAGCCTCTTCCTCAGCGGCCGCCACCGCCTCGACGACAGCCGGGGATTCGTCGTGGGTGGCCTCGAACGTCTCGGGTTGAGCGTCGAGGTCGCCGAGACGGGCGGTGCGGCCGCCGCCCGGCGCCACCTCGCGCGGGCCCTCGAGGCCGGCCCGGCGATCGCCTGGTGCGACCTCGTCGAGCTCGGGACGCGCGGCGTGCCGGCGGTGATGAGCGGCGGCGGCTATCACGCCGTCACCGTCCTCGCCCTCGACGAGGCGGCCGGCACCGTGACGATCGGCGACCTGCGCCGGGTCCCCGAAGTGGTGGAGGCCGAACGGTTCGCCCAGGCCCGGGCCAGGATCGGCCGCGACCGGAACCGCCTCGCGTGGGCGACGGAGCGGGGCACGCTCGACTGGCGCTCGGCGATCCGCGAGGGGCTCGGCGCAACCGTCGTTGGGCTCCGCAACCCGCGTTCGGGCAGCTTCGGGATCGCCGCGCTCGAGCGGCTCGCCGACCGGATGACGGCCCGCTCGGGCCGCGACGCGTGGACCGCGGTCTTCCCGCGCGGCGGCCGCCTCTGGCATGCGCTCCGGTCCATCTACGAGTTCGTCGAGACGTACCGGACCGGCGGCGGGCTGATGCGACCGATGTTCGCCCGCGGGCTCGCCGAGGCGGCCGGCCTGACCGGCCAAGGGCGGCTCGAGGCGTCGGCCGCTCGGTACGCGGAGCTGGGCGCGCGGTGGACCGACCTCGCGCGGGCCGCGCTACCGGCCGATGCCGGGCTCCTGGACGCGACCCGGCTGGCGCTCGATTCACTCGCCGACCGCTACGCCGCCGGGGCCGGACCAGATGAGCTGGCGGCGATCCATCGCCGGCTCGACGGCCTGGGCGACGCCGCCGCGGCCGACTTCCCGCTCGACGAGGCGGCGACGAACGAGCTGCTGGCCGGACTGTCCGGCCGGCTCCGCGAGATCGCCGCGCTCGAGTCCGGAGCGCTCGACGAGCTCGAGGCGATCCTCCGGAACTGACGCGCCGCCGTCGTGCGCGGCCTCAGTCCTGGGCAGGTGCAGGGAGGATGTTGTGGTTGGCCCGGAAGAGATTTTCCGGGTCGTAGCGGTGCTTCAGCGCCGCGAGACGCTCGTAGTTCGGTCCGTAGGCTGAGCGGACCTCGGCGTCGTCCTCACTGAGGTAGTTCACGTATCGGCGGTTGACGAAGAACGGCTCCAGCTCGGCGTAGGTGTCTCGCGCCCACGTCATGTTGGCCGCATCGCCAGCCGGGTCCTGCCAGACACCGGCGATCAGGATGTTGAAGCTCGTGTCCCGGTGGGCGACCGCCGTGGCGCTCACCGGGATCCGGGTCACCGCACCGTGGAGATACTCGATCGCGATGCCGCTCATCGGGGACGGGCACTCGGCAAACCGCCGCACGAGGACCTCGATCGCCTCGTCACTGAGCGCCGGCATGAAGCTCGACTTCCAGTAGTAGCGGTTGCCCGGCCGGAACCCGTCGTCGAGCATGGTGTTGACGACCGGGTACGGCATCGGCTCGACCTGTGTCAGGAGCGGCGAGCCGTGCTCCAGCAGCCGGGTGAGATCGGAAGACGCCTGGTCGCTCGGTCCCGCGTGGCAGACCGCGACCGCAGCTACGGGCGTCCCGGACCCATCCGGCGCATGGACGAGCAGTGGCATCAGTCCGATTTCGTCGGGCAGTCCGGCGGTGAACTCCCGGCACAGGCGGAGCAGGTCCGCGGCCGCGTCGAACGCGTGGACGACGAGCCCGGCGACGACGGTTGCCACGGGATGGAGCCGGAACTCGAAACTCGAGACGATCCCGAAGTTGCCGCCGCCGCCACGGACGGCCCAGAAGAGATCGGGCTCGTGGTCGGCGTCGGCGTGCACCACGTCGCCTTCCGCGGTCACGATCTCGACCGCCGTCAGATTGTCGGCCGCCAGGCCGTAGCCGCCCATCAGCCAGCCCAAGCCGCCGCCCAGCGTCAGTCCCGCAACCCCGGTCGTCGAGATCGTCCCGCCGGTCGTCGCGAGCCCGTGCTCCGCCGCCGCGTCATTGAGCTCGCCCCACGTCACCCCCGGCGCCACCCGCGCGATCCGCGCCACGGGGTCGATGGTGATCTGCTTCATCGGCGAGAGGTCAATCACGACGCCTCCATCCGACGTGCTTCGACCCGCGATGTTGTGGCCTCCGCCGCGCACGGCGATCTCGAGGCCGCTTTCGCGCGCGACCGCGAGTGCCTCGACGATGTCGCCCGTGGTCCGGCATCGCAGGATGAGCGCCGGCCGCTTGTCGATCAGGCCGTTGAACACGGCTCGCGCGTCGTCGTACCCATCGTCGGCTGGCCGCACGACTTCCCCGCCGAACGTCTCCCCCGGGTCGCGCAGAGCTCCGACAGGTTTCGTTGCCATCCCCATCGTCCCGCACCTCCCTGCTCGATCCCTCAGCCGCCCACCGTGATCCAGCCTGTGACGGACTGGCGGTACTCCCCCGTGACCAGGTTGGCGAAGCCGACGACGTCGAGCTCGCCCGTCGCTTCCGCGAACCGGCCCGTGCCGCCGTCGATCGTGATGACCTCGTCGTACCGGATGACATCGGGGTCCCCCGTCGGAGAGACGGCGCCCACGTAGGATCCGAGCAGACGGTCGCCGTTCGCGGCAACGAAGGTCGGCGAGCCGGCGATGGCTCCGGTGGCCGGGTCGAAGCACTCGATGACGGAAATGGCATACCGGCCGAGGTGCGTCGCGACGCCCGAACCGCCGATGACGACCTGGAGGCCGTTCGCGCACGACCCGGGGATCTCGAAGTGACCGGTGTCTCCACCGCGGAACGGCACCCGTTCGCCGCTCACCGCCACGCCGGGAAGCGCGAGGTAGAGCGTGAGCGCCAATGCGAGTGCCAGGTGTCGTCTCGAGCGCATCTTTCCACCTCCGCCATCCGGGCTACCGCACCCGCTTCGTCGCCGCGACGGTACGCGTGGACATTCGGCCTGTAATCGGGGAACTCCCTCGAGCCGTGGCGCCGATCCCTATACCTCGGCGTGTTCCTCGGTGCCTTCCTCGGCGATTCGCCGCGACGACCACGCCGCGAGCTCGCCGCGGGACCGGATCTCGAGCTTGCGGTAGACGTGGGTGAGGCTGGCCTCGACCGTCTTGGGGCTGACGAACAGGAGCCCGGCGATCTCGCGGTTCGTCAGCCCGTCGGCGACGAGCCCCGCGATCCGCGTTTCGACGGGCGTCAGGGATCGTTGAGCCGCCGTCCGGATGCCGATCCTCGCGGCTTCCTTCCGCGCCCTGGCGGCCCACAGCGGGGACTCGAGCCGCTCGAACTCCCCAACGGCTTCGGCCAGCGTCCGAGCGGCGGCCGCGCGCCTGCGTCCGCGGCGCTCGATCGTCCCCCGGACCAGCAGCGTTCGCGCCCGCTCGAACGGCATCGCCAGGCGCTCGTGAGCGTCGAGCGCGGCGCGGGTCGCAGCCTCGGCCGCCGCGAGTTCGCCGCGCGCGGCCATGAGCAGCGCCCGGGCCCGTGCGCCGGTCGCAAGGGTCCAGTCGCGGGCCGTCCGTGTCCCGACGGCTTCCATCCACTCGACCAGGTCCTCGGCGCGATCGAGATCGCCGAGCGCGATCACCGACTCGATCTCGTCGGGCACGAAGTGGCAGTCTCCGAACTCGCGATTCCAGCGAGGTCGCAGGAGATCGGTGGCGCGGCCGAGATGGCGGTGGGCCGTCGCAACGTCGTCGATCGACAGGGCGGCAAACCCGAGGACGTGCAGGTTCTGCATGATCGAGACGGTGTCATCGACCCTCTCGGCTTCGATCAGCCCGGCGTTTGCCTCGCGAACGGATTCGTCGAGGCGCCCCATCCATGCATGGCACATCGCCTTGACCGCGAGAGGAGCGCTCGGCCGGTCGCTGTGCCGCCGCAGGAGCAGGCTCTCGTCAGCATGCTCGATCGCGAGCAGCCAGTTTCCCGCCCACGCCTCGAGCTCCGCGAGATGGAAGCGATGAACCGCGGCACCCTGCAGGTCGCCGAGCCGCATCGACTCCGACAGGAGGACCTCCAGCATGGGGCGCGCCGCTGCGAAGTCGCCCGAATCGAGCAGGATGTTGGCGAAATGACTCCGCGGGCCGGCCGCGCCGGGCGAGGAATCGAGCGCGACGGCCCGTTCGAAAAGGTCGCGCCGGATCCCGCCGCCGCCGCAGAACGTCCAGTGGCCGAGCTCGGCCGTCGCCATCGCAAGGGCCGTCCGGTCTCGGGACTTCCGCGCGAACTCGACGGCCCGCCTGGCGTGGTCCTCGGCCTCGCTGACGTCGCCGACGAAGTAGGCGATCGCGCCCCATGTCCGGTGGATGCGGCTCCGGAGCGATGCGTCGTCGCCTGCCTCGGCGAGGGCCTGGCCGCAGAGCTTGGATACCAGCCTCAGCGGCGTGGCAAGCTCGGCGAGTCGGACGAGTGCCTCCGCGCGCTCGGCGCCGGGACCGGCCGCGGTCAGGGCTTCGCCGATCAACTCCCGACCGCGGTCGTGATCGCCGGCCGACGCCGCGAGGCTGCCGGCGGCGAGCGCCCGCCGGTAGATGTCCGCGGCGCTCCCGGCGGGCGTCAGGCGGAGCGCCTCCGCTGCCAGCTGAGCGGCGACGTCGGTTGCGCCTCGGACCAGTGCCCGCGATGCTCCGAGATCCACGACCTTCGCTGTCGCGTCGTCCGGGCCGCCGCCGGAGAGGGCCACGTGGCGCGCCCGTTCCTCCGGGTCGGCGGCGACCTCGGCGAGGCGGCTGTGGACGAGACGCTGGTCGGCGGGACTAGCGCCGTCGTAGACAACCGACGCGAGGAGCGGGTGGGCGAACGTGACGGTCCCCGCCCGGATCTCGATCACCCCGGCGCGTTCGGCTCGATCCACCTCCCGGCGGGCGTCACGCTCCGAGTCCAGGTCCGCGACCCGCGCGAGAACAGCCACCGGAAGCGACGGTGTCGCGGCCACGGCGAGGAGCACGCGACGCGTCTGCGTGGGCAGCCGCTCCACCCGCCGTCGCAGCAGGTCGCTCACGTGCTCCGGCGCCGGAAGCGGGCGCCCCGGCCGGACGTCGTCGGCCCGTTCGAGCGTCGCACGCGCGAGCTCCAGGCCGAACAGCGGATTCCCGCCCGACGTCTCGTGGATTCTCGAGAGCACGGGCCGCGCGAGCGCGCTGCCAAGGCGGGTTCGGACAAGCTGATAGAGCGTATTCATCGAGACCGGCCCGACGGTGAGTCGCCGAGTCCGGTCGGGGCCGAGCGCGCGTTCGGTCCGATCGGCGATCCCTCCGCCGGTCCGGTCGGTCGCGAGGATGCCGACCGGCTCGTCGCGGAGCCGGCGCTGGGCGAA
>DASTVH010000160.1:0-3421 GCA_035759195.1 Candidatus Limnocylindrales bacterium | reverse complement strand
CGGTGTTGGCGGTGGGTGTCCGTCTGTCGGTGCTGATGGCCCCGAACCACGCCCCGCGCCGGTCGGTGGCGCAGATGGTTGAGGTTCGCTCGGTCGGTGGCGCGTCCTCAATCACGCCGGGGACAGGACTTCGGTGACGGTCAGCTCGTGGGCGTTGTCGCGGAACGCGAAGAGCGCCGCGTCGAGGCGAGGCGAGCCTCGCCGTCGCCGTCCTCGGTCCACCAGCGGGCGGACGTCGCCTCGAATCTCACGAGTGAGACGCCCGGATCGTCCGGCCCGTTCGGGAACCACTGCTCGAGCTCGTCCAGCCAATATCGCTTCTTCAACTCGGGATCGTCGTCGACAGAGCCCGTGCCGGCGAGGGCGACGAACGTCCAGCCCTCCTGCGCCCTGTAGGTCGTTGCGGCCGTCGGGTCGGCCTTGAGCTGGGACACGAGCCGGCCCTCGGTCGGGGCGAAGAAGTAGGAGTCGCCGTCCCACTCGACTTCGCGATTGTTGGACATCGGACGCGACATCAGCTCGCCGTTCTCGGCGGTCGTCGTGAACATGCAGATGTCGATGGCCGAGATGAGCTCGGCGATCCGGCCGATCTCCTCACGTTGCTGGGTGCCGGGCATGGGGTCTCCTCCGGGGTCGCGTCCTGGGTGGTCGGACCACGATCGCCCGGACGGGGGCCCGTGGGCCTCCCGTCGGGCCCCGGTCGCGAATCAGGGCCGTTGCACCGTTCGGGCCGTTGTGCTGCGCAGGGGGTCGCGCCACCCGCCGCCCCGTCGTCCCGCCGGCTCAGTGCTCGGTGTTGCCGGTGAACGCCCAGCTGTCGATCCTGACAGCCGGCACCACCACGCCGCCAAAGTCCCCGAGATGCGTCCGCCGCTCGCGGCCGACCGCGCTGGTCGCGGCAAGCGCGTCGAGGTAGCTCATGGTGAAGCGCAGGTTCCGGACGGGCCCGACGATCTCGCCGTTCTCGACGAGGAACGTTCCGTCGCGGGTCATCCCGGTCACGATGGCGAGCTTGGGGTGGACCGGGTTCGTGTAGTGGAAGCGGGTGACGAGGAGGCCGCGGTCCAGCCCGCGCATGAGCTCTTCGCGGCTCGCGGTCCCGGGCTCCATCACGAGGTTGAGCGGGTACGGCCCGTACGGATTCGGGGCAGGCAGGCCATGGCCCGTCGAGCTCCGGCCGGCCCGCGCGGCGGTCTGCGCGTCGTAGACGACGTCGCGGCAGACGCCCCGCTCCACGAGCGGCACGCGCTGCTTCGCGACGCCTTCGTAGTCGAAGGCCATCGGCAGCGTCCGCGGGTCGGCGCCGTCGTCGAAGATCGTGACGAGGTCGCTGCCGATCCGCTTGCCCGGCTCGGAGAAGGAGCGCTCCTCCTGGACGGCAAGGGCCCCGAAGCCGATGTAGCCGAGCGTCTGGACGATGTCGACGACCGCATGCTCCTCGAGGACCACCGGCCAGTCGCCGTGCTCGACCGACACCGGGTTGACCGTCGCCCGCGCCTTCTCGGCCGCCTCCCGGCCGAGGGCGGCGGCGTCGAGTTCGGTGACGTCCACGGAGGCCGCCTCGGCATAGCCGGAGCCTCCGTCGGGGCCCATCGCGACGGTGAGGACCTGGGCCGTCGTCCGGCGCTGGGCGGCCCGGATGCCTCGGGAGTTGGCGACCGCGACGATCTCGGCGCTCGTCGAGAACGAGCCGTAGGCGACGACGCCGGCCGCGTCCGCGGCGGCGATGACCGCCCGGACGCCTTCTGCCCGGAGCTCGGGCGTCGCCCCCGCAGTCGCCGTCGCGAAGGCGCCGGGGAGCTCGACGATCGGGGTGGGGCCGGGTCTCGGCAGGCCGCCCCAGTCCTCGAGCTCGGCCGAGTTGCGGGCAATCGCGGCGGCCGTCTCGGACAGGCGGCGGAGACCCTCGTCGTCGAGGCGGTTGCTCGATGCGACGCCGACCCGACGGCCGACGACGAACCGGAGGTTCAGCTGGGCGTTCGACTCGGCCACGTTCTGATGGATCTCGCTGTTCGCGAACCGGGTGAGCTGGGCGTCGTCTGCCGAGACGAGGGCCTCGGCCTCCGTCGCGCCGGCCGCCGCCGCATAGGCCAGTGCGCGGTCGGCCAAGCCGAGGAGCTCCGTCGGATCGCGGCCGTCGTTCATCGGCCGCTCACCATTTGCCGACGCCGACCTGGACGTCCCGAAAGCGAGCGCCCGAACAGCCGTGCCCGACGCTCGCGCCCTGGACCGGCTCGCCCTTGCCGCAGTTCGGCGTGCCGAGCATGACGTAGCTCGAGGCATCGCCGACGGCGTCGCACGCGCGCCAGAACTCGTACGTGATGCCGGTGTATGTCGGGTTCTTGAAGAGCCGTCCCTTGCGGCCGCTCTTGATCTCGTAGGCGACCTCTGTGGCGAACTGGAAGTTCAGGCGTCGGTGATCGATCGACCACGACCGGTTCGAGGCCAGGTACAGCCCGTGGTCGGTGTCGGCGACGATGTCGTCGAGGCTCATGCCGGGCTTCGGCAGGAGGTTGAGGTTCGTCATCCGGATGAGCGGGATCCGGTTCCAGCCGTCGGCCCGCATCGCCCCGCCCGACGCCCGGCCGATCCGCGGGGCGGTCTCACGACTCGTCAGGTAGCCGACGAAGATGCCCTCCTTCACGATCGGGACCGACGCGGCCGCCACGCCCTCGTCGTCCCAGCCGAACGTTCCGAGCCCGCCCGGTGCCGTCGCGTCGGCGACGATGTCGACGAGATCGCTGCCGTAGCGGAAGCCGTCCGCGAGCTTGTCGGTCGTCAGGAAGCTGGTCCCAGCGTAGCTGGCCTCGGTGCCGAAGACGCGATCGAGCTCGCTCGGATGGCCGCAGCTCTCGTGGATCTGCATGTAGAGCTGCGACGGGTCGAGGACGATCGTGAACCTGCCGGCCGGACACTGCGGCGCCGCGAGCAGCTCGACTGCCTCCTCGCCGATCCGTTCGGCGTTCGACGTGAGGTCCAGGCCTCGCACGTACTCGAAGCCGGCCGCTCGAAACGGACCGCCGTCCGCGTCCGGGTAGCTTCGGCGCTGGTGCTCGTCGCCCTCGATCGCGTTCGCCTCGACGCCGGCGCCCGTGTGAATCAGCGTCTGGTCGGTGAAGCTGCCGTCGCTGGCCGCGAAGGTCTTGTGCTCGCGACGGGCGTCGTAGCGAGTCTCCGTGAAGGTGACCCCGGCCGGCCGCCCGGCGGCGAGGTCCGCCGCGAGGAGCAGCTCGATCTTGGCCTCGAGTGGGACGCCGAACGGGTCCTCGTCGATCGCGGTCGCGAAGGTGCCGCGAGCCGGCGATCGGTCGTCGAGCCGGACCCGGTCGCGGAGGGCGGTGCCCGACGCCCGGGCGATCCGGACGGCTTCGCCCGCGACCCGATCCGCCTCGGCGGGCGCGAGCTCGCTGGAGCTGGCGAA
>DASTVH010000159.1:0-7549 GCA_035759195.1 Candidatus Limnocylindrales bacterium | reverse complement strand
TCGTGGGCTTCCGCCCGGCGGACGATCCGCGTCGTGTCGCGCAACGGCTCGGTGTCGTCCGGGGTCAGGCTGTCGGACACGACGACCGCCTCGAGCGTCTTCCAGAAACGCGCGATCTGACGATGCGCGGGCGACACGTTCGGATCGTCGGCGACCGGCGGCCAGAAGCCCTTGAAGAGCTCGTACGAACGGCGGCCGACGAGCAGCGTGTCGGCCGCGGCCATCCGTTCGGCGTTGTATTCGTTGAACCACTCGTCCATCGGCAGGACCATGACGTTGTCGCCGGGACCGGCGTAGAACCCGTCGATCGAGATGATGTTGTGAACGATGAGCTTGCGCATCGATCGCCTCCCTGGCTGCGTGCGGCGGCCGTCGGGCGACACGCCGTTGTCAGCTGTTGAGAGACGCGCGCTCGCCCGGATTCATCGCCCCGGGTTCGAAACGGTTTCGGACGGCGGGGTCGAGGAACGCGTTGATCGCGGCGATCCGACCGGACCGAACCGTGAGCGCATTCACGGCCCCGAGCCCGTACTCGGCGGCGCCCGGCTGGAGGACGTAGCAGGCAAAGCCGATCTGCCCGTTGACGACGATCGGCCTGAGACGCCACGGCATAGCGAAAACGCGTTCCGCGAAGAACCGGACGACGTTCACCCGACCGTCGAACCACGCCGGCAACGGCGGCATGCTGAACCGGACGTCCTCGGCGAGCAGCGCGGTCAGGGCCCCGACGTCGGCCGACTCCCAGGCGGCGACGAAGGCGTCGACGAGGGCCCGCTGGCCGTCTGCCCCGAGGCGGCCGAGCTCCTCCGCCTGGGTCGGATCCGGGACGCGCTCGTCGACCGCCTTGCGCGCCCGCTGGAGGGCGCTGTTCACCGCCGCGGGGGTCGTCTCGAGAATCTCGGCCACCTCGGCGGCGGAGAACTGGAGCACCTCGCGCAAGAGCAGGACTGCCCGCTGGATCGCCGGCAGGTACTGGAGCGCGGCGATGAAGGCCAGCTCGAGGGTCTCCCGCCGGATGAACCGATTCGCCGGGTCGTCCTCGGCGGCTAGAGGGATCGGCCCGGACGTCTCGTCCGCATCTGGCCAGGGCTCCAGCCAGATCGGCTCGGTCACGAACTCGCCGAGGTCCGACGTGTCGGTCCGCGAGGGGCTGTGGTCCGGCGAGAGGATCCGCCGAGGGCGGCGCGAGGCCAGGCGGAGGCACGCGTTCGTCGCGATCCGGTAGAGCCATGCGCGCAGGGAGCTGCGGCCCTCGAACCGGGCGAGCCCGCGCCACGCGGCGACGAGCGTCTCCTGAAGGGCGTCCTCCGCGTCATGCACGGAGCCGAGCATCCGGTAGCAATGGGCCAGGAGCTCTCGGCGAAGCGGCGCGACCAGCGCCTCGAACGCGGCCGGGTCACCGCCCCTTGCGGCCTCCAGCACGCCCTGGTCGTTGATCACGCTGCTACCTTCGCCCGGCTCCAGATGGCCCGCGTACCGGCCGGGATTCTCCCAGGTTCCGCGGGCTTGCCGGGTTCAAGCCGGGTCGGGCGACGGCGGATCCCGGCGGAGGAGGATCCCGAGATACGCCTTCCAGGGGCCGACCGCCGCGTCGTGGCTGCCGGCCAGCGCGGCGTAGATCTGGGCGACGTGGTCGAGGTCGTGGACGGCCCACGTCGCGAGCAGCTCGCGCATCGTGACCTCGCCGAGCTCCGGATGCCGCCCGACCCGGTCCAGGTCGCCCGCCGCGACGAGCTCCCCCAGGCGGGTCAGCTGCTCGCGCCGCAGCTCCTCGAAGCGGTCGATCAACACCGAGATCGGCACGCCGACGTCCCGCTCGACGTGAGCGAAGCGATCGAACGGCTCGAAGGCGCGGCTCGTCCCGTCGCGGAGAATCATCTCGGCTCGCGGAATCCAGTCGTCGAGCTCGGCCGAGATCAGGTGGCCGACGACGTCGCGGGGCGTCCAGCCGTCGCCCGGCGCATCGGGCGTCTCGAGCCAGCCGTCGGGAAGGCCCTCGAGCAGCGTGCGCACGACCCGGGGCGTGCGTTCGAGAAGGGCGCGTGTCTCGGCGAGGAACGCATCTGCCATGCGCCGAGAATACGCCGATCGGCGTGCCCCACGGCGCACATTGACGGGAAGGCCGGCGGCGCCTAGCCTGCAGACCCGCTGCGCGACGCAGCCAACCGAATACAGGTGCCCCATGGCAGATCGATGGCCGACGCGGCAGAGCCTTCTCTGGATCTTCGCCGCGAGCATGGTGGTGGCAACCGCCCTCGCCCTCGCCCTCGGGTTCGATCTCCTCGTCCCTCCTCCGGTCATCGACGAGACCCTCGACTTCCCCAGCCGCCTGACGGCGATCCAGCCGTTCCAGGCTGCCCGCTGGCCGTTCGATGCCGCGTCCTCGCTGCTCTTCGTCGTGGGCTTCGGCGCGCTGGCGCTCCTCGCCGGCCCGATCGCCGCCCTCGCAGGCGACGATCGTCGGGCGGGGATCCTGCGCTCGGCGATCCTGGCGAGCGGTCTCATCGGCGTCGTCGGAGGTCTGCTGTACGTCGGGGCGACGCAGGTCGCCGTCACCCAGCAGTACTGCGATTGCGGCTTCCTGACCGAGGAGGTGATCGCCCAGTTCTGGGCGGTCGCCAGCATCCAGGCGGCGACCGACTGGCTCGCCTACGGCGCGATCCTGTTCGGGGCGATCGGCGTGGCCCTGTCGGCCGTCATGCTGACCGGCCTCGGGCTGCCGACCGCGTGGCGCTGGGTCGCCGCCGCGGGCGGCGCGATGCTCGCTCTCAGCGTCGTGCTCCACGAGATCAGCGACTCACCGGCAGGCGACATCGCCGCCGCGATCGCCTCCGGTGTGCTGCTGCCGGCCTGGGCGATCATGCTGGCGATGAGGATCGACGAGGCCATTCCGGCCCCGGACCTGCAGGCGGTTCCGGCCGTGAGCCCGACCGCCTGATCGGCGTCGCCCGGCTCCGGACCTAACCTGCCGCGCCCAGCTCCGCCACCGCCCGCGAAGCCCCGCCTTCGATCGGTTCGCCGTGGCCGACGAGCAGCGTCTCGAATGACAGTCCGCCGAGTTTCACGATCGACTGCTTCGCCTGGCCCATGTCGGCCGTGAACTGGGCGGCGGGCAGGCTGGGCCGGCCGCCGTTCGTGCCGAGCGCGTCGCCCGCGACGAGGATCCCGCCGACCGGATCGAGGACGCAGATGCTGCCCGCGGTATGGCCGGGCGTCGTGACGATCCGCAGCCCGAAGACGTCCTCGCCGTCACCGACCGCGGTCAGCGGCCGGGGCACGCTGATCGAGCCGATGTCCTCCGCGCCCGCGTAACCGGTCGCGTCGGGCGCCCGCTCGAGCACGTCCGCCGCGCTCCCGACGTGGTCGCCGTGGTGGTGGGTCAGGATCAGGTGCGCCACGGCCGACCAGTCGAGCCCGGCGCCGGCGAGCGACTCCTCGATCGCGTCGGCGCTGCCCTCGACGCCGGTGTCGACGATCGCCGCCTCGCCGGCACGGGCGAGGACGTACGCGGACACGAACCCGAGATCGACCCGCTCCCAGGCGACGGCGCCGTCGCCACCATCGCCGCCCGCCGGCGGCGCGCTCCCGGCTGAACCACTCGCGCCCCCCGGGGCCGCCGAACCGGAGTCGTCCGGCGCCGGCGAGGCGGACCCCGCCGCCCGGGACGCCGACGGGCTGGACCCCCGGCCTGACCCGCCACTCGGACCGCAGCCGGCGAACGTCACGACCGCGAGCGCGAAGGCGCCGCGTCCCATGTCGGCGAGGAACGTCCGGCGGCCGATGAGGTGCAGGCTGCTCACGGTGTTCATTACGCGTCCGGTGCTGCGGTCGGTTCGGCCGGTACTCTGGGCCGATGCCGTCGTTCAGTCTGGATCGATTCCGGAATGATCGCCTCTTCGCCCAGGGACAGCGTGCACTCGACGACCGCGACCTCGACGCCGCGATCGAGCACTTCGAGCGCTACGTCTCGGCCGACGACGGCAATCCGTCTGCCTGGTTCAACCTCGGGCTCGCCTACAAGCTGAACGCCGACTGGCCGAACTCGGTCAAGGCCAACCGGCGGGCTGCCGCGCTCGACCAGGCCGGCGAGGAGGCCCATTGGAACCTCGGCGTGGCCGCGACCGCGCTCCGCGACTGGGCCACCGCCCGCGAGGCCTGGCGCGGCCTCGGGCTCGATCCGCCACCGGGCGACGGCCCGCCGGAGTTCGCGAATCTCGGCATCACGCCGGTCCGGCTCAACGCCACCGGCGACGGCACGGAGGTCGTGTGGGGCACCCGCGTCGACCCGTGCCGGGCCAGGATCGAGTCGGTCCCGCTGCCCGAATCGGGTCATCGCTGGGGCGACGTCATCCTCCACGACGTCGTCCCGAACGGACGTCGGACGATCGGCGAGCGCACCTGGTCGGTCTTCGACGAGCTGATCCGGATGGACCCGAGCGCGTCGGCAACGTTCGAATCGAACCTGACGGTCCCGACCGACGAGGACGGAGCGGAGCTGGACGAACGGTTCGCCGCCCTGGATGCCGGCGCCGAGGACTGGACCGGCTCGATCGAGATGCTCTGTGCCCAGTGCAGCGTCTCGGACGTTCATCGCCACGCGTCGCCGGACGACCCGACCCCGATCCGGATGGTCGTCCGCCGCTACGGCTTCGGCGGCGATCGCGAGGTGATCGCGAGCGCGCTCGAGGGCTGGTCCCGCGCCGGTGCGGGCCGCGCGTTCGAGCCGCTCAGGCCGATCGGCTGACGGCGGCTTCGGCGAGGGCCAACCGGGCGTAGTGGCGGCGGCGCACGGTCACCCAGATGACGAACGCGACGGCCATGACGGCCGGGACGAGCAGGTCGCCCTGGGCCAGGTGCCAGAGCGCGTCCGCCGCAGCGCCCGTCCAGCAGATCACGCCGAGGAAGAGGATGAAGTTCCGGGACATCTGTTCACCTGGCTCCACACGGTCTCGGCCGGCTGAGTCGCCGCCGCGCGGGTATCTCCCCGATGAGGCCACCCTAGCCGAAAGTCCCGGCCGATCAAGGCCCGGAAGTCCTATGTGGTTCACCCCGGCAACGATTTCTCCCGGGCGTCACGGCCGTGCCGGACGCCCGTCGGCTCGAGCGGGCGTCAGTAGTTCGTCCAGCCCTCGCGCTCGGTCCAGACGGTCACGTCCGGAGGACCGTCGAACAGGCCGCCGATCTCCGACTGCACCGAAGGATCGCCCATGAACGACTGGAGGCCCTCGACCGACTCCCAGCGATCGATCGCCAGGAATTCGCGTGGATCCTGGGCGTTCGCGAAGACCATGTGGCCGACCCCGCCGAGCGGCTCGCCGCGCGGGCGAAGGCGGCCGACGATCGCGTTGTGCTGCTCCATCGCGGCCGCCGGATCGGCCTCCCGCAGGCGAGCGCGGACCGTGGTGATGTACCCCATGTCGAACGACTCCAGCTTCGAATTCCGTCTGTGTCATTGACGACGCCGAGGGGCGAGACTGTTCGCACCCCGAATCACGGACCGAGGGGACCATGACCGACGAGATCAGCGCCGCGATCGACGCCCACCGCCACGACCTCGTCCTGCTCTGCTACCGGTTCCTCGGTTCGATCGCCGAGGCCGAGGAAGCCGCCCAGGACACGGCCCTCCGGGCGTGGCGCGGCCGCGCGGCGTTCCGCGGCGACGCTTCCGTCCGAACCTGGCTCCACAGCATCGCGACGCGAGTCTGCCTCGACATCCTCCGCCAGCGGCGCGGGCGGCGTCTGCCGCCCCAGGTTCGGGCGGACCCGGCCGACCCGACGAGGCCGCCGGAACCGCCGGCCACCGAGATCGCCTGGCTCGAGCCGCTCCCGGAGGAGTTCCTTGCCGGCGCCGGCACCGATCCGGCGGCCCGATACGACGTCCGGGAGTCGGTGTCGCTCGCGTTCATCGCGGCGCTCCAGGTGCTCCCCCCGCGGCAACGCGCCGCACTCCTGCTCCGGGACGTGCTCGGCTGGTCGGCGCGCGAGACCGCCGACGCGCTCGAGCAGTCCGTCGGGGCGACGAACAGCGCGCTCCATCGGGCCCGGGTCGCGTTGCGAGCGACCCACCACCGGACCGGGCCGGAGGCCGTGGCGGCCGCGCCACCGACGGAACCGGTCGTGCGGCGCCTCCTCGACGCGTATGTTCAGGCGTGGGCCGCGGACGACGTCGACGGTCTCATCGCGACGATGCGCGAGGACGTCCGCCTCGCGATGCCGCCGTCGCCGACCTGGTACGCGGGACGGGCGGCGGTGGGCGAGGCGCTCCGGCGATGGGTGTTCGGCGCCCTCCGACCCCCGGCCGGTTACGCGGTCAGGGCGACGACCGCCAACGGCCAGCCGGCCTGCGTCTTCGCCGACGCCGCGACGCCACACCAGCCCGTCGCCATCGAGGTCCTGACCGTTGCCGGCGATCGGATCGCAGCCGTCACGGTGTTCCTGGACGCTCGGCTCGCGGCCCGGTTCTGAACCGACCTACCCGTCGAGGAAGGCGAGGGTCACGCCGCGAAGAGCGGGTCCGCGAGGGGCGATCTGGTCGGACGGGCCTGGGCGGGGCATCATGGTCGCGGACGGTTCGGCGCCGCGGTGGCACTGCCGGTCGGTCCGCTCGGCTCCGAGGAACAGCGGCGTGGCGATGTCGCCCGAGGGTTCGGTCACGGCAGGGACGGATGGCCCGCCGCCGACGGCGCGCGGCCTGCCGCCGACGTTCCTCTTCACGGACGTCGTTGGCAGCACCCGGCTATGGGAGCGGAACCCCGAGGCGATGCGCTCCGCCCTGGAGCGGCATGACGTCATCGTCCGCTCGGCGGTCGCCGGTTCGGACGGCACCGTCGTCAAGGCGACCGGGGACGGGATCATGGCGGTCTTCGACACGCCGACCGGTGCGGTGGGCGCCGGCATCGCGGCCCAGCGCTCCCTGCTGGCGGAGCGATGGCCGGAAGCCTGCGCGATCCGGGTCCGGATGGGCATCCACACGGGTGAGGCCGAGTCGCGCGGCGGCGACTTCTTCGGGCCCGCCGTCAATCGCACGGCCAGGATCATGGCCGCCGGTCACGGCGGTCAGATCCTCGTGTCCGGGTCGACGGCCCCGCTCATCGTCGACCTGCTTCCGGGCCCGGCGTCGCTGCGCGATCTGGGCGAGCATCGTCTGAAGGATCTCGGACAACCCGAACGGCTGTTCCAGCTCGCGCACCCGGACCTACCGGCCGAGTTCCCGCCGCTCGCGACCATCGACCTGCGGCCGAACAACCTGCCGACGCTCACGTCGGCGTTCGTTGGTCGCGATGCCGAACTCGCCGAGATCCGCGCTCGGCTCGACGACCCCGAGGTGCGCCTCGTCACCCTCACCGGTCCGGGCGGCACGGGCAAGACGCGCCTCGCCCTCCGAGCCGCGGCCGACCAGATCGATCGATTCACCGACGGCGTCTTCCTCGTCGATCTCATCAGCGCGACCGACACGGACTCCGTCCTCGCCCTGATCGGGACCGCCCTCGGGCTCGGCGAGACGACGGAGCGATCGCCGCTCGAGGACCTCCGCCGCCAGCTCCGCACG
>DASTVH010000158.1:0-4598 GCA_035759195.1 Candidatus Limnocylindrales bacterium | reverse complement strand
TCATCCGCTGCTTGCCTTCCTTCTGCTTCTCGAGCAGCTTGCGCTTGCGCGTGATGTCGCCACCGTAGCACTTGGCGAGCACGTTCTTGCGCATCGCCCGCACCGATTCGCGGGCGATGACGTTCGAGCCGATCGCAGCCTGGATCGGGATCTCGAACATCTGGCGGGGAATGAGCTCCTTCAGCCGAGCGGCCAGAACTCGCCCGACCGACTGGGCCTTGTCGCGGTGGACGATGAGCGAGAGGGCGTCGACCGGCTCGCCGTTGACGAGGATGTCGACCTTGGCGAGGCTGGCCGGTCGGTAGCCGAGCTCCTCGTAGTCCATCGAGGCATAGCCCTGGCTGCGGCTCTTGAGCTGGTCGAAGTAGTCCACGATGAGCTCGGCGAGCGGCATCTCGAAGTGGAGCACGACCCGCGTCGGGTCGAGGTACTCCATGTTCTGGAAGGGTCCCCGGCGGGTCGTCGACAGCTCCATCAGGGGGCCGATGTACTGGCTCGGCGTCACGACGCTGAGCTTGACCCAGGGCTCGCGGATCTCCTCGATGTCGGTCGGGCCCGGGAGGAGCGCCGGGTTGTCGATCTCGACCGTGCCCCGGCCGTGGGTCAGGACGACGTGGTACTCGACCGACGGCGCCGACGCGATGAGCTCGAGATCGAACTCGCGCTCCAGCCGCTCCTGCACGATCTCCATGTGGAGCAGGCCGAGGAAGCCGCAGCGAAACCCGAACCCGAGCGCAACCGAGCTCTCGGGCTCGAACGTGAACGACGCGTCGTTGAGGTGGAGTTTCTCGAGCGCCTCGCGGAGGATCGGATAGTCGTCGCCCGCGACCGGGTAGATCCCGGCGAAGACGAGGCTCTTCGCCGGCTGGTAGCCGGGCAGCGGCTCGGCGGCCGGGCGGGCGACGGTCGTGACCGTGTCGCCGACCTGGGCCTCACGGACGTTCTTCAGGCCGGTCGCGACGTAGCCGACCTCGCCGGCCGCCAGCTGGGCGACGGGCACGAGCTGCGGCCGGAAGACGCCGAGCTCGAGCGGCTCGGCCTCGGCGCCCGACGCCATGAGCCGGATCTGGTCGTGGCGACGGAGCGTTCCCTCGGCCAGCCGGACGTAGACCACGACGCCCTTGTAGGCGTCGTAGTGGCTGTCGAAGATCAGGCCCCGCAGCGGCCTGGTCGGGTCGCCCTTCGGGGCGGGGATCCGCTCGACGATCGCCTCGAGGATCTCGGGCACGCCGGTGCCGTCCTTGGCTGACGCGAGGATCACCTCCTCGCGCGGGATCGCGAGGACGCTCTCGAGCTCGTCCATGATCGTGGCGGGATCGGCGGATGGCAGGTCGATCTTGTTGAGGACCGGGATCAGCGTCAGGCCCTCCCGCAGGGCGAGATGGACGTTGGCGAGGGTCTGGGCCTCGATGCCCTGCGTTGCATCCACGACGAGGATCGCCCCCTCGCAGGCCTGGAGGCTGTGGCTCACCTCGTACGAGAAGTCGACGTGGCCGGGCGTGTCGATGAGGTTCAGGCCGTAGGTCCGGCCGTCGCGCGCGGCGTACTCGAGGCGGACGGCGCGGGCCTTGATCGTGATGCCCTTCTCGCGCTCGAGGTCCATCGAGTCGAGGACCTGGCTCATCATCTGCCGCCCCTCGATCGTGTGGGTCAGCTCGAGGAGCCGGTCGGCGAGCGTCGACTTCCCGTGATCGATGTGGGCGATGATCGAGAAGTTGCGCAGGCGTTCCTGGGGGATCGTCACGAGGCGGGAGTGTACCGGCCGGGGAGCCTGGCGCGGTCGCCGGTCGAGGGGCTCGGGCGCGGCTCGTTGGGCCGACCGGTCGCACCGTCCGTGCGATTCTGCGGGTTTGGAAGCGCCTAACGTGGCCGGGCTCACGCCTGGAGATACGCGAGCGCCGCCACGCCGAGGGCGATGATCACGACGCCCGCCACCTGGATGCGGCCGAGCCGCTCGCCGAAGAGCAGGAACGCGGCGATTGCCGCGATGCCCGCGAACTGCGAGGCGATGACCGCGGTGACGGCGGCGCTCTCGCGAGCCCCGATCCCGAACGTCACGACGCCGGCGACCTCGGCGACGCCGACCAGGATGACGAACGGCGCGACGGCCCGCGTCAGGCGCAGGCGTCGCGTGAGGACGAGCGGCAGCGTCACTCCGAGAACCCCGGCGACGCGTGCCGGGAGGACGGCCCAAGCCAGCGGCAAGTCGGCCGCCAGACGGCTCGTGACGTAGAGGTTGACACCGAACAGGAGCGCCCCGGCGAGGGCAAGCAGCGCCGTCCCGAGGGCGCCGGGTGCGGCGACAAAGGCCCGCGGGTCGCCGGGGGGATCGGCCCCGCCGGCCGACCGTTCGGTCGCCGCCATGACGACGCCGACGGCGATGAGGGCCAGGACCGCAATCGCGGGCCCGGTGACCGGGTCGCCGGCGAGGACCGCCAGCGTCGCGGCGATCGCGCCCTCGGTGGAGACGATGGGGCCGACGACGGCCACCTTGCCCCGGCGCAGCGCCGTATAGACGAAGAGCAGGCCGCCGGTGTTGGCGAGGCCGGCCACGGCGAGGTGGAGCAGGTCGCGTTCGGTGAGGCGGACGTCGCCGCCGCCGACGATGAGGAAGGGGATGGCGATGGCGAGGCCGACGAGCATGACCCAGGCGAGCGTCGACCACGCTCCGATGACGCGGCTGGCGCGGGCCGATCCCAGCAGGGTCGTCGCCCACAGCACGGCCGTCCCGATGCCCGCCAGGATCGCGATCATGGCGCCAAGTCTGGCGCTTCCGAGTGGCCCGATTCGGGTGCCTCTGCTACCATGCGCCTTCGCGTCCGGCTGTGTTCCGTGCCGTGGCGCCCATCAAGTCTCGTCACTCCTGTGAGGTTCGCCCCTTGGCCAAGACGCCCCGCACCTGGACGGGCGCCCGCACGCCGTCGGGACTGAAGCGCGTCCGTCAGTCCGAGCGCCGGCGCGACATCCTTCAGCCCCGCCGCAGCGCCGCGAAGACGTTCGTCGCAAAGGCCCTCGACGTCGCCACGCACGACTCGGACGCGGAGGCCGCGTCGACGGCCCTGGCCCAGGCCCACGCCGCCCTCGATCGAGCGGCGAAGGCCGGGGCGATCCACCCGAACGCCGCCGCCCGGCGCAAGTCCCGCCTGACCCTCAAGTTCAACGCCGCCACCGGCGGGGCCCAGGTCCAGACCGCCACCCGCGTTACGAAGACGACGAGCAAGGCCCAGGCGGCGAAGGCCGCGAAGAGCCGGATCGCCGCCGGCAAGGCCGACAAGGCGAAGGGCGCCCAGACCGCCGCGGGCAAGGCCCGCGCCGCGCTCTCGAAGACGGCCCGCGCCGACGCCGCGGCCAAGGCCGCTGCCGCTGCCGCTGCCGGAGCGACCGCCGAGCCGTCGAAGCCGTCGAAGCCGGCAGCGAAGGCGTCTGCGGCTGCGTCGAAGACCACGAAGCCGAAGGCGGCCGCGACGAAGACCGCCGCGTCGAAGACGTCGACCGCCAAGCCGAAGGCGACCGCGAAGAAGACGACGAAGACCTAGACGGAGTCGTCCGCGAGACCTGCGCCCCGGGCACCGTCCGGGGCGTTTCGATTCCCGCGGCGTTCCACTCGAGGCCGCGCGGCGCGCCTCAGGCCCGGGCGTTCTCCGGTGGGGCCGACCGGGAACGCGACTTCGGTCGGGCGATCCCGTAGCCCAGCCCGCCGATCAGCCCACCGGCGAGCGTGAGCCCGACGAGAGTGCCCGCGGTCGTGAACTGCTGCGACCAGTAGAAGCCCGTGAAGCTGCCCACGTCGGTCACCCCGACCGCGGTGAAGTCCGCCTCGCTGCCCGCGGCCAGGTAGCGAGCGTAGACGCAGCCCGGGCCCGGCTGGCAGGTGGGCGGGATCGACATGCCGTCGGCGTCGGTTCGGTTGAAGTCGGGATAGCCGTTGTCGGCATAGAAGAAGAGGGCCTTGACCGCGAGCAGCAGCGCCGCCAGCGTCAGAGCCGTGACGAGGCCGGCGAACGCGGCATTGGCGAGGATTCGCGACCACGGTCCCTCCCGCCGGTCGCTGCGCTGGTTCGCGTAGTAGCCGATCAGCATCCCGGCCGGCAGGGCGAGGAGCCAGTAGATCGGCTCGATCGGGATGACCAGCAGGAAGCTGACCCCGATCGTCACCGCCATCCCGATCCCGACGTACGCGGCGGTGACTGCGCCGCGATCGACGACCCGGCTCACGACTCCGATCGCCGGCCGAGCGCCGCTCGACCGAGATACCGGGCGCCGTCGCCGAGCTCGCCCTCGATCCGGAGCAACCGGTTGTACTTCGCGACGCGTTCGCTGCGCGACGGTGCGCCCGTCTTGATCTGGCCCGTGCCCATCGCGACGACGAGGTCGGCGATCGTCGTGTCCTCGGTCTCGCCCGAACGGTGCGACACGACGGCGGTCCAGCCGGCGCGCCGGGCAAGATCGATCGCCTCGATCGTCTCGGTCAGCGTCCCGATCTGGTTGAGCTTGATCAGCACGCTGTTCGCGGCGTCCTCGGTGATCGCCCGCTCGATCCGATCGGTGTTCGTGACGAGCAGGTCGTCGCCGACGAGCTGGATCCGCCCGCCGAGGCG
>DASTVH010000157.1:0-18156 GCA_035759195.1 Candidatus Limnocylindrales bacterium | reverse complement strand
CCGGCAGCCCGAGGTCGAGGACGACGAGATCGGGCCGCGCTCGGGCGACGGCCTCCAGCGCCGACGGGCCGGCCCGGGCGACAACGACGGCAAAGCCGCCGTGCTCGAGGTAGTCGCGCGCCAGCTCCGCGATCCGGGGCTCGTCGTCGACGACGAGGATCGTCTTCATCGCGTGCTCATCGTAGGCGGGCAGGGGCGACCGAAGGGCCGGACGGGATCGACCGCCCGGTTCGGCCACGAAGCGAGCACTGACAGCCAAAGGCGCCGGCCTCGGCGCGGAGGCCGGCGCCAGGGGCGGGACGTCAGGTCGCCGACTGGTCGCGATCGGCGGGGCTCCGCGAGCCCTCGGTCCGATGCCACTCGTCGTGCATCTGGCGAGCCCGGCTCTCCCACGGTCCGAAGCCGCCGGGACCGCGATCCCAGCCACCCGGGCCCCCCCAACCCCGGCCGCGGCCGAACGCAACCCGGATCAAGGCGATCACGAGGAAGATGAAGAAGAGCGCCCCAAGGAACCCGAAGAAGCCGAAGCCGGGTCCACCCCAGCCGTAGCCCCAGCCGACGTAGGGTCCGCCGATGTGCGGCCCGGGCGAGGCGATCTGGCCGCTCTCGATCAGGCCCTGCGTGACGCCGGCGTTGTAGGCACCGACGCCGAGGAAGATGCCGCCGGCGATCACGACGATCGCGAGGAGGGCCCCGGCCAACGTTCGTCCGCTCATGATGATCCGTTTCTCCGTTCCGCTCTGGCGACCGTGTCTCGGCCGCCGCTGGCACGATCCTCGGCATCGAAGATGGGCGGAATATGAGCGCGGCATGGAGGTCCTGCGGTTGACCTGTGGGCCCGGAGAGCGGCGGAGAAGAAGGCGCTGCTAGCCTTGCCCGATGGCACCGACCGCGTCCGCGCCCGACCGTCTGGATCACCTGCTCGCCGACCTCAACGAGGCCCAGGCCGAGGCCGTCCGGGCGGTTGAGGGCCCGGTCGCGATCATCGCCGGCGCCGGCACCGGCAAGACCCGGGTCATCAGCCGCCGGGCGGCCTACGCGATCGCGTCGGGGGTCGTTCCGGCCGACCAGGTCCTGATCGTGACGTTCACCGACAAGGCGGCCGGCGAGATGACCGAGCGCCTCGCCGGACTCGGCCTGCCGGGCGTGACCGCCCGGACGTTCCACGCCCACGCGCTGAGCCAGCTGCGCCACTTCTGGCCGAGCCGCCACGACGGCGCGCCGCTCCCCGACGTGCTCGAGTCGAAGCTGCCGATCCTCATCCGGCTCGCCCGGGGGCTGCCCGGCCACTATCGGTTCACGGCCGCCAAGGACCTCGCCGACGAGATCGAGTGGGCCAAGTCGCGTCGGCTCGACCACCGCGCCTACCCGGCCGGAGCGGATGCCGCCGACCGCGAGCCGCCGATTCCGCTCGACCTCTTCGTCCGCGTCTTCGCCGACTACGAGCGGGCCAAGACGCGGGCCGGCCGCCTCGACTTCGACGACATGCTCCTCGGCACGGTGGACCTCCTCGAGTCGGACGAGGAGGCGATCGCCATCGTCCGCGCCCGGAAGCGCTGGTTCAGCGTCGACGAGTACCAGGACACGAATCCGCTCCAGGAACGGCTCCTCGAGCTGTGGCGGGGCGACCGGGCGGACGTCTGCGTCGTCGGCGACGAGGACCAGACGATCTACACGTTCACCGGGGCGACCTCGACGTACCTCACCTCGTTCGCGGAGCGGCACCCGGGAACCCGCACGATCGAGCTCCGCGAGAACTACCGCTCGAGCCCGGAGATCCTCGAGGTCGCCAACCTTCTCCTCGCCTCGGCCGGCCGGGCGAAGCGGCTCGCGGCCGTGCTCCCGAGCGGACCCCGCCCCACGATCGAGCGCCATCGGAGCGGCGAGGCGGAGCTGGTCGCGATCGCCCGACGGATCGGCGAGCTCGTCGCGGAGGGCGTGCCTCGGCCCGAGATCGCGATCCTCGTCCGGACCAACGCCCAGCTTGCGCCGATCGAGGCGGCGCTGACCCGAGCCGGCGTCGCGTACCGCGTCCGCGGCGCGGGCTTCTACCGGCGGCCGGAGGTTCGCGCGGCGATCGACCTCATCCGCAGCGCTGCTGCAGGAGTCGCCGGCGTGGCCCTCGCGAACATGGTCCGGGCGCTCTTCGAGGAGGGCCTCGGCCACGAGGAGGGCGTCGTCCCCGACGGGGACGAGGCGCGGGAACGAGCAGCTGCGCTCGACACGATCCTCGGGATCGTCGACGATCTCGTCGCGGCCGATCCGCGGATCGAGGCCGCCGGAGTCGTCGCCGAGCTCGTCCGACGGGCGGGGGCGGAGCGAGCCGGCGCCAGCGACGGCGTCGAGCTCGCGACGTACCACCGGGCCAAGGGCCTCGAGTGGGACGCGGTCTTCCTGCCGATCCTCGAGGAGGGTTCGCTGCCGATCCGCCAGGCCGCCGACGACCCGGAGGCCCTCGAGGAGGAGCGCCGTCTCCTTTACGTCGGGATCACCCGGGCGCGGCGCCACCTCGCACTGTCGTGGGCCGAGCAGCGGGTCACGCGCGGCCGCGAGTCCCGCCGCCAGCCCAGCCGGTTCCTGATCGGGCTCGACGGGCGGCCGCCCGGTCGAGCGGGCGCTCGGCCATCGTCACGAGGATCGACCCAGGGTCGGGTCGTCCGGTCGCCGGACGCGGCGGGTGAGCACCGACCCGGCCGGACGCGGGACGGGGAGTCGCCGCTGCTGGGTGCGCTCCGGGCCTGGCGCTCGACGCGGGCCAGGACCGACGCGGTGCCGGCCTACGTCGTCGCCCACGACACGACCCTCGCCGCGATCGCCGAGGCTCGCCCCGCCTCCGCCGCCGCCCTGCGACGGGTCAAGGGGATGGGCCCGGCGAGGCTGGAGCGATACGGCGACGAGATCCTCGCGGTCGTCGCGAGCAGCCCGTCGGACTGAGCAGCGGGCGCCGGCGGTGCCCCCACGCACCACCCATTCACGCAGGGCGGGAGGTCCCTCCCGCACGTGGTCCATCCGGGGGATGTCCCCCGATATGGGCAGACGCGATACTCTTGCAACGAGATTCCACTCAGAAGGCACACAACCGCAGACGCCGCTCCGGCAGTTCCCCCAGGCTCGCCCCGCGTCCTACGGCCGCTCACCGGCCGTCCTGCCCCCCACCGTCGCCGTGGAATCTCCATTGCGCGCAGTGCTCGCTGCCGGTTCGGCCCCATCCACCGTCGCACGTGCCCTCGCGCACGGCGTCAGGGAGAGAGGAGGCACGAGTTTTGCTCGGTCCCACCAACGGCGCCCAGAGGGCGTCTGGCAGACACTTCAGCGGCCCGCGATGGCGGTCCATCGCCGCGGCGGCCCTGGCGGCATCGCTACTGGCCCCGTTGATCGCCGGCCCGGCCGCGGCTGCCTCACCGCTCGCGAGCGTGAGGATCCCGGCGACGACACCGGTGACGACCACGCAGGTCGACCGGTCATGGTTCCCCGAGGAGATGCTCGTCCTCAGCTGGACGAACTGCACGCGGACTGGCGGGTGGGTGCTGAGTGACGGCTCGTGCCGCGGTTACGGCAGCGGTCGTTACAGCACCTATGTCCCGGGCCTCGCCCACAGTCGGGGGCTCTCCGACCTCGTCGCCCGGCCGTATGCCAAGCTTCTCGCGGTGCGGGCGAGGTGCAGCCATTACCTCGACGGTGACCCCGGTTACCGGCTCCGGCGGGCGGGCTACAGGGCCTACACGTGGGGCGAGAACATCGGCTGCAGGGACGGCTATAGGAGCGCGTCGCAGGCCGTCCTCGCCTCGTACCTGAACTTCCAGGCCGAGAAGTCGACGAACGGCGGCCACTGGAAGAACATCAAGAACCCCAAGTACAAGTGGATCGGGATCGGCGTCTGGAAGTATTACGGTCGCGTCCGGCTGGTCCAGGACTTCTACTCGGGTTAGCTCGCAGGATCACAGTCGCGTGTGACCAGGGCCCGGGGGCTGACATCGTCAGCCGCCGGGCTCGGTCGATTCGAGGGGCGGCGGCCGGGCGACGGCACGAACGCCCGCGACGGCTTCGATGGCGGCGGGGCGCCTCGCGGGCCGGGCCCATTCGTATACTCCGGCGGTGATGCGTACGGTTGCGTCGACATCGACGCTGATCGCCGTGAGCGCCTTCGTCCTCGCACTCGTCCTCGGCACCGAGATCGCTCGGCCCCTGCGCGGGGCGTCCGTCGCGTTCGACAGCCAGGTGGCCGTTCTCGACTGGCACCGGATGACGAGCGGGCAGACGCTCGAGACGTACATCACCACGACGTCGAAGCCGCTCCTCACGGTCGTTTTCGGGGCGCTCCACGCGGTCACGGCGGACTGGCGGACGCTCCCGTGGGCGACGATCCTCGCCTTTGCCGCCGGAGTGGCCGGCGCCGCGGAGCTCGCCCGCCGTGCCGCCGGGACGGCAGCGGGCGTCGCCGTCGGCGTCGGGCTCGCCGGGAGCGGTTCGCTGCTGTTCGACGTCGGGCACGCGCTTGCGACGCCGTGGGCCCTCGCCGGCTGGGC
This sequence comes from Candidatus Limnocylindrales bacterium, assembly GCA_035759195.1. Classification (GTDB taxonomy): domain Bacteria; phylum Chloroflexota; class Limnocylindria; order Limnocylindrales; family CSP1-4; genus CF-46. The sequence goes on along the minus strand of DASTVH010000157.1, from coordinate 13,630 downwards.
GGCGGCCGGGCTCCTCATCGCGCGGGGCGTCCCGCGTTACGGTCTCGCGGGCATCGCCCTGCTCCTGGCAACGCTGGCGCGCCTCGAAACGGTCGTCCTCGTCGGCGGGGCCGTGCTCGTCCTGCTCGCTGCCGCCCTCGGCCGGATGCCGTACGACCGACGGGCGTGGCAGGTGCCGCTCGTCGCGCTCGGGGCGATCCCGGTCATGTGCCTCCACGACCTGTTGCTGGTCGACGACCCGCTGCGATGGCTGACCGTGTCTGCCCAGTACAGCGCGATCACCGATCTGGACGTGCTCTCGCCGCTCGACGTGGTGATCCTCCTGCTCGCGCGTCTTGGGGCGATGGCCGGCCTGGCGCTCCTCGCGATCGTCGGCACGATCGACCTCATCCGCCGACCGGCAACGCCCGCGAGGACGACCAGCCTGATCGCCGTTCTGTGCCTCGGCCCTGCCATGGCCCTCTTCCTCGTCATCCTCGCGTCCCGCGGCACGTTCGTGTCGGAGCGGTATCTCGCGGCGATCGATGTCGGCGTCGTCGTCGCAGCCGGGATCGGCCTCGCGGCCGTCGCTCTGGTCCCGTGGGGGGCGGGTGACCGCGGGTTCGGTGACCGGAGCGTCGGTGACCGGAGCCTCGCGTCGAGGAATCGTCGAGGCGCCGTCACAGCGGCCGTCGCGGCGGGCATCGCGGTCGCGCTCGTGTGGCCCGGTGGCTGGTTCAGTCGGCAGGTGCGGGAGCCCGTCGCGAACAGCCTCGTCGCCGCCGCCGACCTCGAGCGCATCCTCCCGGTCCTGATGGACGCGATCGGTGTCGAGCGCGACGGCGGCCGGACCGTGGCGCTCGCGGTGCCCGGCTCGATCGGTCCGCGCATCGCCGTCGACCTCGACGTGCCGCTCACCATCGTCAGCGATACCGGGCAGCTCGAACCCGGAGACCTGGTTCCCGGCCTGCTGGTCCTCCACCACCGTCGGGCGGAGCGTCGGCCGGATGCGGCGTCGTACCTCGAGATCGGGGGGCCGACGACCGTCGAAGGGGTCCGCATCGATCTCGTCGGGTCCGATGAGGCGCGCGGCTGGTGGGTCGTCCGTGTCGTCGGCCGGCCGGACGGCGCCTGAAGCCCCGAGGCGGCCGCTCAGGTGCGGGGTCGCGGCACCGCGGGCCAGCGGAACCCGACGACGGTCCCGCGGCCCGGCGCGGACTCGACCTCGGCCGTGCCCCCGACCGATTCGGCGCGTCGACCGAGGTCGGCAAGACCGCGCCCACCGGCCGACGCGACCGCCGATCGCTCGAACCCACGCCCGTCGTCGGCGACGTTGACGCGGAGCGTCTCCGGGGCGACCGCGACCGTGACCGAGATCGTGGACGCGGCGGCGTGGCGCACCGCATTGTCGAGCGCGAGCTGCGTGATCCGCCACGCGGCCCGCTCAACGCGGGCCGGCGGCCGCCCGGCGTCCTCGTCGATCGCCAGCTCCACCGGGACGCTCGATTCGGCCTGGAGGCGCTCGGCGAGCTCCTCGAGGGCGGCGACGAGGCCGAACGCCTCGAGCACGACCGGCCAGCGATCGGCCATGAGCCGCTGGAGCTCGGCGTCGATCGTCCGGAGCCGGGCGGCGAGGAGCTCCGGCGGCCCGCCTGCCTCGACCTCGTCGATGGCCCGCCGGAGTGCCGGCAGGACCGTCGCATGGAGGTCGCCGGCGAGGCGGGCCCGTTCGGCCTCGACCGCGGCCGCGTCCGCCGCTTCGGCACCCGGCAGGAGCTCCCGGAGGATGGCCCGGAGCCGGCTCGGGAGGGCCGGTCCGGTGCCTGCCGCGTCGATGCCACCGATCCCGTCGGGCGCTGCCCGGGCGTCGACGCGTGCCGCCGCCGCCCGGACGTCGCCGGCGATCCCGAACAGCGTCAGAACGAGCACGATGTGGACGACGAGGGCGGTCGGGCTGATCGCGAGGTCGACCCAGGTCAGCGCCGGATCGGCGCGCTGGCCGGCGATGACGAGGATCACGACGAGCGCGCAGGCGGCGGCCAGCCACGCGACGAGGATCATCGCGAGGGTCGTGACGCGGTTGGTCGCCTGGCGCTCGGGGCGGATGGCGTAGAGGGCGGCGATCGCCGTCGTCACGAGAGCCGCCACGATCGAGCGGCCCGCGACCACGAGCCAGGTGGCGAGATCGAGGGCCTCGGGGTCGGCCGCCCGGGACAGGGCGACCGGAACGCTCGAGGCGACGAGGCCCGTGGCGATGAGCGCGATCCAGGCGACCGCCGGCGTGCGCCGCCGGACGAGCAGAGCGAAGGACAGCAGGGCCGCGGCCGTGAGCGGAGGCACGTAGCCGTCGGTCGTCGGAGGCGGGTCGGTGATCGACAGCAGGCCCGCGAGGACCACGAGGACCGCGGCCGCGGCGCCGGCAGCGACGAGCGGCCGGGGGAGTGGCGGCGGCGACGGGCTCACGACGGTCGCGCGCGCACGCGAACGGCCGCCGGCACCGAGTGCGCCGGCCGGTTCGACCGTCACGCCTCGTTCCCGACCCAGCCCTCGCGGACCGCGAGGAGTGCGAGCTCCGTCCGGCTCAGGAGGCCGTACCGTCCGTACAGGCGTCGGAGATGGCTCTCGACCGTCTTCACGCTGATCCCGAGGCCCATCGCGATCTCGTCGTTCGAGGCGCCCCGGGCGAGGAGGCGGATCGCCTCGAGCTCCCGGCCGCTCGGCCGCCTCGGCGCATCCCGGAGGGCCGCCAGCGTGGCGCCCGGAAAGCGGCTCTCGCCGCCTGCGACGGCGGCGACCGCCTCGAGGATCTCGTCGAGCTCCGCTGCCTTCGACAGGTAGCCGGCCGCACCGAGCTCGAAGGCGGCCCGCAGGAAGCTCGGCTGGTCGAAGCCGCTCAGGACGAGGATCCGCGGCCCGCCGGCCCGCCCGAACCGGCGGACGATCTCGAGCCCGCCGGCCTCGCCGTCGATCCAGACGTCGCAGAGCACGACCTCCGGGGCGGCCGCTTCGATCAGCCCGATGGCATCGGCGACGGTGGCCGCCCGACCGACGACCTCGATGTCGTCCCGGTCGGCAGCGGCCCGGGAGACGGCGGCCGCGATCGCGGGATGGTCGTCGACGATCGCGAGGCGGATCACGCAGCGAGCGTAGCGGGAGTTCCCCGCCGGGCCAAGCCGATGAATTCCCGCAATCACGGCGGCGGTGGGCATCGCGGAGGGCCGCCGTCGCGAATCGGGGCATACTGCACGCCGCAGTCATGAACACCCCGTACCCACGGATCGGCCGCCTCCTCGCCACGCTGTGCCTCGGCTTCGCCGTGGTCGCCTGCAGCGCGTTCGCGTCCGAGCCGGCGGCGACCGGCGCGCCCGGTTCGGCGGCCGCCTCGCCGGTCGGTTCGGCGCCGGGATCCGAAGCGGTCGACGGAGCGCTCCAGGGCGGGCCGACCGCCACCCCGGGCCCCAGCGTCACGCCCAGCCCGCGGGCGACGCCACGCGCCGTGCCGTCGGCTACTGCTTCGCCGGTCCCGACGCCGGTCCCGACGCCGGTCCCGACGGCGACACCCGCCCCCGAGCCATTCGCATTCAACCTCTACCAGCGAGGCGACTTCGTCCCGCAGTACACGTTCGAGTGGTGCGTCGGGGCCAGCCTCCAGATGGCGCTCCGAATCGTCGACCGGACCGACGACATGTCAAAGACGTACCAGCAGGAGCTGTGGGAGATGGCGCGCGACCGGTCCTTCAGCCCGTTCGGCGGGGCGAACCCGCGGGGCTGGACGGCCGCCCTCAACGACCTGGGGATCGGGCCGTACCGGCTCGTCTCGCTGCCGACTCTCGACGAGGCGGTCCGGGTCGCGGCCGAGGCGCTGCGGACTACCGAACGTCCGGTCGGTCTCGTGATGTGGCGCGGCCGACACGCCTGGGTGATGAGCGGCTTCGAATCGGTCGGCGACCCGGCGATCCACGACGACTTCCGGGTGACCGGCGTCCGCGTCCTCGATCCGCTCCACCCGCACGGCAGCAGCGTCTGGGGCAGCTCGCCGGCGCCGAACTCGCTGCTGAGCCTCGAGACCCTCGGCAAGCAGTTCGTCCTGCGGGACAGCCGGCGGGTCAACCTGGGCGTGCCGCCCGGCTACCTCCTGGTCCTGCCAGTCGTCGAGGCCGCGGCGTAGGCCGCGCGGCGGCACTCGAAAACGGGACCCGTCAGCCCTCCGCGGCGATCCGCTCGAGGTCGATCGTCCGGACTCGCCGCGTCCGGCCGCTCTCGGTCCTGACCATCGCCGAGGGGATCACCCCGCCGGTGAGCGATTCGATGACCGCCGGCTCACCGCTGTACAGCCCGGTGCCGACGATCCGGACGCGGTCGCCCAGGGAGAGATCGGTTCGGCGGTCGCCCGCCGTGAGATCGATCGCGACGACTGTCGGGCGGACGTAGGCCGTCTCGGGCGCCGCGGCCGGCGGCTGCTTCTTGTTGCGCGGCTGCGGATAGGTCACTTTTCGCTTTCGCACGGTCGGCAGGTTCCTCGTTCGGGCGGCGTTCCTGGATGGACGCGGCCCATGCAGTGTAGCCGGTGGATGAATCGGTCCTGTCAAGCGCATGTCGGGCAAAGCGGTGCAGGCGAGCACCCGGGGCCAACCAGACAAGCACCCGGCGGCCGATCGGGCACGGCCCCGGCCCGCGCACCGGTCCGCAAGCCCGTTCGGCGGCCGCGACGCCGCGGTCTCCCGGAGCCTCCGCGCGCGGTCGGCCGCCGCGGACGTCTGAATCCCGCGGTTCGGTGGGCGGATATTCTCCGGATGCTTGGCGAGCGCCTAAAGCTGCCGGCGGAGACGCCGAGCGCCCACTCCAGCGGCCGAATATTCCGGGAACGAATAATCGAGGGCCGAACGAGCGATTGACCGATGATCGAGCTGCTGGATACGCCTCCACGAAATATCCGGAGCGGCAGCAGCCGCGGAGGCCGCGCGACCCAGGCGACCCCACGCTTGACCCCTCGGCCCCGCCGGGCGACGCTTCTCCCATGACCCGACGCCCGCTCGTCGCGGCGCTCGTCGCCACCTTCGCCGTCACCACCTGGCTCGTCCTCGGCTCGACCCGGCCGGCTGCCGCCGAGCCGCTCGAGGCGATCGGCGTGGCGGCGTCGCCGCCGGCCGCCGTCCGCTCCCGCCCGCCGCTCCGCATCCCGGAGCCGGGCCACGAGGTGTACGGCTACGTGCCCTACTGGGAGATGGACGAGGGGATCGCCGACCACGTCGCGGGGACCGACCTCTCGACGCTGGCCGTCTTCTCGGTCACCCACGGCGCCAGGGGAGCCCTCGCGACCGACCAGAATGGCTACCGCCGGATCACCGGCGACGTCGGCCGGCGGCTCATTGCCGAGGCGCAGGGCCGCGGCGTCCGGGTCGAGCTCGTCTACACCTCGTTCGGGACGCGCAAGAACGGCGTCTTCTTCACCCGGCCGGACGTCCAGGCCAGGACGGTCGAGGAGCTCGTCGGGCTGGCTGTCGAGCTCGGCGTGGACGGGATCAACCTCGACGTCGAGCTCCTCGAGTCCGAACACGTCGGAGCGTACGGCGCCTTCGTTTGGCACGTCCGAGCCGCCCTGCGGGCCGCTCGCCCGGACGGCCAGGTGTCGGTCGCCACGATGGCCAACCGCAGCGGCGCGGCGATGGCCCGCGCGGCCGCCGACGCCGGAGCCGACCGGATCTTCCTCATGGGCTATGACTACCACTGGGCGGGCTCCGGGCCAGGCGCGTCGTCGCCGCTGGCCCGCCGGGACGGCAGCGAGAAGGATCTGCCGTGGTCGCTCGACCTCTACCGCCTCGCCGGCGTCCCGGTCGAGCGGACTGTGCTCGGCCTGCCGCTCTACGGCATGGCCTGGGAGACCGAGTCGCCCGAGGCGGGGGCACCGGCCTCGAGCCGGGGCTCGGTCTTCATCCCGCGCAACAACCTCGATCTCCTCGGCGATCCGCCCGGCCCGGTCTTCGATCCGCTCGAGGGCGTCGAGGTGCTCGCCCTGCCCGAGGGCGACGGGTGGCGGACGGTCTACTTCGACTCGCCGGCCAGCCTGACCCCGAAGCTGGCCCTGGCGAACGCCCACGGCCTTGCCGGCGCCGGGTTCTGGGCGATCGGCTACGAGCGCGGACTGCCCGACTACACGGCGCTCATCGGGCGGTTCCGGGCCGGCCAGCTGGAGACCGCCGGAACGACGACCCCCTGAGAGCGGTGCAGAGGGCCCGCTGAGTCGCCGGCCGCCTCAGGCCTGCCGGCGCCGCGCGTCGACGCCCGGGATGCCTCGCCGCGCCAGGTCGGCGGCGAAGCCCTCGAGATCGTCCGCGCCGACCCAGACGGCCGGCACCCGGAACGGGCCCCACGGCACGTGTTCGACGAGGTCGACACGGACGCCGCCGTGCGCCGACCCGGCGAACGACACGTCGCCACCGCGCAGGGATCGGCGGATGCCGATCGCCCTGATCCAGACGAACGGCCCCTCGATCCGCCAGCGCGCGAGATTCGCGATCGGCGTCCGGAAGCGGATCCGACCGAAGCGGATCTCGAGGTCGTCGCCGACGTCTGCCCAGGCCGTCTCCGGCGTCGCCGTCCAGAGCCGCACGATCGGGCGCGACCGGCGACCGATCCGGATCGGGAAACGAACGGCTTCGCCCACGCGGAGAAGGCTACCGTGCGGGCGCCCGACCGTCCGTCGGGGCCACGCCGCGTACCGTCGACGGCCCGCCGGCGGCCCGCCAGGACGTGACGTTGGGCCCTGTCCGGTGCCCCGTGGTCGAACGTAGGCTGACCCCGAAGAGAGGTGACCTCGATGATGACCGTTCGTGAAGCGATGACCACGTCGGTCGTGGCCGTCCGTCCTGCCACGCCGCTCAAGGACGTGGCCCGGCTGCTCGTGGAGCACCGGATCAGCGGGCTGCCGGTCGTCGACGACGACGGCGCGGTCCTCGGCGTCGTGTCCGAGGCCGACTTCCTCATGAAGGAGCAGGGCGCCGAGGCCGTTCCGCATCGGCCGCTCGCGCGCATCTTCGGCGAGTCGCAGGCGTCCCGGTCTCAGCAGGCGAAGGTCGACGCCCTGACCGCAGGCGAGGCGATGACCGCGCCGGCCGTGACGATCGAACCCGGGCGGAGGATCATCGAGGCGGCCGCGATCATGACGACCCGGCGCCTGAACCGGCTGCCGGTCGTCGAGAACGGCCGCCTCGTCGGGATCGTCACCCGGGCCGATCTCGTCCGGGCGTACGTCAGCTCCGACGAGGAACTCGTCCGGACGATCCGCGAGGAGGTCCTGCTCAGAACCCTCTGGCTCGATCCGGTCCCGTTCGACGTGCGGGTCGTCGACGGGGTCGCCGCGATCCGTGGTCGCGTCGAGCGACGCTCCACGGCCGAGATGATCGAGCGCGCCGTGGCGCTCGTACCCGGGATCGTCGACGTCAACGCCGCGATCGAGTGGTCGCTCGACGACCGTCAGCTCGAGCCGGTCTCGATCGACGCGGTCTTCCCCTTCAGCCCGAAGTAGCGCTCGGGCGGCTCCGAGGTGCGGCGCGGCGCCGTCCCACCGCGAGGCTGTAGGCTTGCCGGGATGAACGGACCCGACGAGACGATGACCGTGCCGTCCGATCGACGCACGTTGCCGGTGGTGGCGGCCGGCAGCGGCCCGGGTGGATAGGAGCGCCGCCGAAGCCCTTCCGGGCGATCCTGCTGCCGGACTGCCGCCCCAGCCGATCGACCGGCTCGTCGCCCCGTTCCGTGAGTTCAGCCAGGCGGCCGCGTCGGGCGGGATCCTCCTCCTCGCCGCCGCCCTCGTCGCGCTGGTCTGGGCGAACTCGCCGTTCGCCGCCTCATACGATGAGCTCTTTCACACACCCCTGACCGTGTCGGTCGGGGGGTACGAGCTGAGCGGAACGCTCCACTTCTGGATCAACGACGCGTTGATGGCGTTCTTCTTCCTGCTCGTGGGGCTCGAGCTCAAGCGGGAGGTTCTGGTCGGTGAGCTGGCGAGCGCTCGCAAGGCGATCCTGCCGGTTGCGGCCGCTGCCGGCGGGGCCGTGCTGCCGGCAATCCTGTTCTTCCTGATCGTCGGTGGGGCCGGGCCGGCGGCGCGGGGCTGGGGCGTGCCGATGGCCACCGACATCGCGTTTGCCCTCGGGATCCTCGCCCTCGTCGGCTCGCGCGCGCCCCTGGGCCTCAAGATCTTCCTGACGGCGCTCGCGATCGTCGACGACCTGGTCGCGGTCGTCGTCATCGCCCTCTTCTACACCGACGACCTGGCGATCGGGGCGCTGGCGGCCGCCGGCGGCGTGCTCGTGGCCCTGCTCGTCGCGAACCGCCTGGGAGTCCGCCAGGCGATCGTCTATGCGCTGCTCGGGCTGGCGCTATGGCTGGCCGTCCTCCAGTCCGGCGTTCACGCCAGCATCGCCGGGGTCCTGCTCGCGCTGACGATCCCGGCTCGGCGGCGGATCGACAGCGCCGACTTCGCGGCTCGCGCCGGCGGCATCCTCGATCGGTTCCGGGAGGAGTCGCGGCACGGCCCGAGCATCGAGGACCACCACGCCACGCTCTGGGAGCTCGAGGACATGACCGAGAAGGCGCAGGCGCCGATGCTTCGAATCGAACACGCCCTGCACCCATGGGTGTCGTTCCTCATCGTCCCATTGTTCGCACTCGCGAACGCCGGCGTCGCGATCGAGGGCGACATTGCGACCCTCGCCGGCGACCCCGTCGTGCTCGGCGTCTTCGTCGGCCTCGTGGTCGGCAAGCAATTCGGCATCCTGGGGGCGAGCTGGCTGATCGTCCGGAGCGGCCTCGCCGCGTTGCCCGACGGCGTCGGCTGGCGTCACGTCTACGGTGTCGCCTGGCTCGGCGGGATCGGGTTCACCATGTCGCTCTTCATCGGCGAGCTCGCCTACGGCGAATCCGATGCGCTCGCCCTCGCGAAGATCGGCATCCTGGCCGCCTCGATCGTCGCCGGCATCGGCGGGCTTCTCGTCCTGCGCACAGTTCGCGATGCCCCGCCCGAGCCGGAGTAGGGCCTCGTCGGGAGGCGAGCTCGTGCGCTCCGCGTGGGATGCGCCGACGTGAGCGAGCTGGCGATCTCCACGAGCGGCCTGACGAAGCGCTATCGCGGCGATGTGCTTGCCGTGGACCGGATCGATCTGCGCGTCGGCCGCGGCGAGATCTACGCGCTCCTGGGCCTCAACGGGGCGGGGAAGTCGACGACGATCCGGATGCTGCTCGGGATGATCGCGCCGACGGCCGGTCACGCCGAACTGTTCGGGACGCCGGTCCATCCGGACGCCACACTACTGTGGCGGCGAATCGGCCACCTGGTCGAAAGCGCGACGGCGTATCCGGAGCTGACCGTTCTCGAGAACATCGAGGCGGCTCGCCGCCTCGCAGGCGCCGCGGATCGCGGTGCCGTGGACCGGATGATCGCGCTGCTTGCGCTCGAGCCCTACGCCGACCGGCGGGCGGGAACACTGTCGCTCGGCAACCTGCAGCGACTCGCGCTCGCCCGGGCGCTGGTGCACGGGCCGGACCTGTTGATCCTCGACGAGCCGGCCAACGGCCTCGACCCGGCCGGCGTCATCGAGATCCGCGAGCTGCTCCGGGCACTCGCCCAGGAGCGCGGCGTCACGGTGTTCATGTCCAGCCATATCCTCGCGGAGGTGGACCTGCTGGCCACCCGCATCGGCATCGTGCACGAGGGCCGCCTCATCGAGGAGCTCGACAGCCCAACGCTCGAACGGCACCGCGACCGCCGGCTCGAGGTCGGCGCCCGGGACATCGGTGCAGCCGAGCAGGCACTCCGGGTGGTCGGGCGGTTGCCGACGCTTCGAGCGCTCGCAGGCGCCGAGCCCCGGCTCGAGCTCCGCGATGCCCGGTCGCTCGAGGCACCCGAAGAGGTCGCCGCCCTGCTCGTCGCAGCTGGTGTTCCACCGACCCATCTGGCCGTGGCCCGTGAGTCCCTCGAGGAGCACTTCATGCGCCTGACGGACGGGCGATCGACTGCAGCATGAACCTTCGGGCTGCAGTCGCGACGGAGTTCCTCAAGGCTCACCGGTCCCGCGTGCCCTGGGGCGTCGCGGCGGGTTTCTCGGTCGCGCCGCTCGTCATCGGCCTGTTCATGATCATTCTCAAGGACCCCGAGGCAGCCCGGGCGATCGGGCTGCTCGGATTGAAGGCGCAACTGACCGCGGGGACGGCCGACTGGCCGACGTTCTGGTCGCTCCTCGGGCAGGCGGTCACGATCGGCGGCGCGATCCTCTTCGCCTTCCTGACCGCGTGGGTGTTCGGCCGCGAATTCGCCGACCGCACCGTGCGCGGATTGCTCGCCAGCCCGACGCCCCGGCGGGCGATCGTGCTGGCCAAGGCGATCGTTGTCGCTGCCTGGGCTACGGCCATCTCGGGCTGGGTACTCGTCGTCGCCCTCGCGATCGGCATGCTGGTGGGTCTGCCCGGATGGTCGACCGCGGGGGCCGGATCGGCCGTCGCCGGGATCGCGCTCGGTACGATCCTGACGATCGGCTTGCAGAGCTTCACGGCCCTGCTTGCCGGCGTGGGTCGGGGCTACATCGCGCCGCTCGCCTGGGCGGTCGCGACGATCGCGGCGTCCCAGATCCTCGCAGTCCTCGGGTGGGGTGCCTGGTTCCCGTGGTCGGTGCCGGCGATCCTGGCCGGTGCAGGCGGGGCGGAGGTCGAACAGGTCGCGGCCGGCGGCGTTGTGGTCGTGGTCCTTGCCGCGGTCGTTGGCTTCGGGGCGACGGTCGCGTGGTGGGAGCGGGCCGACCAGACCGGCTGAGCCCGGCGCCCGGGCGCAACCTCTTGCTCGGACGATGTCATACGCCTGTCAATACCCCCCAGGAGTCTTGACACTCCGGTGCTAGAATGGCCGCATCCGGCTTGTCAAGACTTGACAAGCCCATACGTGTGTCCGGGTGCCGGGGCGAACGGCGGCCGGGCATGGGAGGTCGGGTTTGGCGGTCGGCGTCGCAGCCGAGGTCAAGAGCAAGCTCAGCGTCGTCGACGTCGTCGGCGAGTCGGTCCCGCTCAAGAAGGCCGGGTCGACGTTCAAGGGACTCTGCCCGTTCCACGGCGAGAAGACACCGTCGTTCACGGTGACGCCGGCCCGCGACTCGTGGAAGTGCTTCGGCTGCGGCGAGGGCGGCGACATCTTCACGTTCGTGATGAAGCGCGACGGCCTCTCGTTCCCGGAGGCGCTCAAGGTCCTGGCCTCGAAGGCGGGCGTCGAGCTCGACGAGCGCACGACCCGTGAGGACGCCCGCAAGAAGCGCCTCCGCGACGTCCTCGAGAGTGCGATCGCCTTCTACCACGCGGTCCTCACCGCCTCGAAGACCGGCCAGGCCGCCCTCGACTACCTGCGCGGGCGCGGCTTCACCGACGAGACGATCGCGAAGTACCAGCTCGGCTTCGCACCCGGCGGCTGGGACACGCTTGCCCGGCAGCTCGCCGCGAAACGCGACGTCCCCGCAGACGAGCTCGTCGAGGTCGGGCTCGCCCAGCCGCGCCAGTCGAGCCGGGGCGGCGTCTACGACCGGTTCCGGGAGCGGGTGATCTTCCCGATCCGGGACGCCAACGGCAGTCCGGTCGGCCTCGGCGGGCGGATCCTCGCCGCGGCGACCGGCGACGATCGCGATCACGGACCCAAGTACCTGAACTCCCCGGCGACCCCGCTCTTCGACAAGAGCCGGACGCTCTACCTGATCGACAAGGCGAAGGGCCCGATCCGCAAGTCCGGCCAGGCGGTGATCGTCGAGGGCTACACCGACGCGCTCATGGCCCACCAGGCCGGCTTCGACAACGTCGTCGCCTCGCTCGGCACGGCGCTGACGCCGGGGCAGATCGCGCTCCTGACCCGCTACGCCAAGCGGATTGCGCTGGCCTATGACGTCGATGCCGCGGGCGAGAAGGCCGGGACGTTCGGGGCCCAGGCGCTCGAGGCCCTGATCGGCCAACTCGCTGCGGCGGATACCGGCGTGGAGCTCGACGAGGTGCGCGTCGTCCGCCTGCCCGACGGCAGGGACCCCGACGAAGTCGTCCGCGAGGCGCCCGACCGGTGGCGCGAGGAGGTCCGGACCGCCCAGCCGATCGTCGACTACCTCATCGACTTCCACGCGCGCCAGGTCGACCTCAAGACGCCCGGCGGCAAGGCCCGCTTCGTCGACGCGATCGCGCCGACCCTTCGAGCGATCCCGAACCCGGTGATGCGCGACGCCTACCTTCAGACGATCCATACGGTCTCGGGCATCGAGGAGCGCTCCGTGCTCGAGGTCCTCCATCGCCGGCCGGTCGCCGGGGATGCCGCGACCGGCCGGATCACCGCCGATGCCGTCCTCGCCTCGGCCGACGCCCTGCCGGTCGACCGGATCCTCGGCGCGATCACGCCGGTCGAGGAGGAGTTCCTGCGCCTCCTGCTGCTGGCGCCGGACCAGCAGGCCCGAACCGTCGACGAGGTCGGGCCCGACCAGCTGCCGAGCCAGCCCGCCCGCGAGCTCTTCCGGGCGATCGTCCTCCAGCGCGCGCCCGATGACCGCGGCGTCCGCCCGCCGTTCTCGATGTCCGCGCTCATCGCCGGTCTCGACGACTCCACGCGGGAGCTGGCCCAGGCGATCCTCGCCAAGCCCTCGCCCGACCTCGCCGTGCTGACGGCCGAGCGGATCATGTATGCGGTCGACCGCTGCCTGCTCCAGCTCGAGCGGCGCAAGCTCGACGAACGCGCCGACTGGGTCGCCGGCGAGCTGCTGGCGGCCGAGGGGCGAGGGGACCGCGAGTCGGTCGGCCGGCTCGTCGCGCTGCAACTCCAGAACAACGAGGCTCGGAGGTCGGTCGATCGGCAGATCGAACAGGCCACCGTGCTGGTCCGCGCATGACATCGGCGGTCGCGTATGAACGCGCGCAACGAACGCCGCTTCGACTCGTCACTAGGCCCTCAGGAGGAGGAATCGATGCCTGATCCCCTGGACAAGCAGCTCGTCGAGGCCGTGCTGACCCGTCCCCGGCGGGCCCGTGCCGACGTCGAGGAGGCAAAGCTGGCGACGCGCGGCCTGCGGGCCGCCAAGGTCACGTTGCCGAAGGTGGCCGCGAGCGACGAGGACGAGGACGACGACCTCGAGCTCGAGGGCGAGGACGCCCCGCCCGAGGGCGACGTCGGCGTCGAGGTCGTCGGAGCCGACGGCGAGGCGGTCGATTCCAAGCTGCCCGCGGACGCGCCGGCGAAGCTCGACCCGGCCGAAGTCGAGGAACCGACCCCCGAGGACCTCGAGGCGATCTCGGCCGACATGATCGGGATCGACGACCCGGTCCGGATGTACCTCAAGGAGATCGGCAAGGTCGCCCTGCTGACCGCCGAGGAGGAGGTCGTCCTCGCCAAGGCGATCGAGCTCGGCGAGCAGCTCGTGGAGGAGCCCTGGAAGGGGATCGTCTCGCTCCACGAATGGACCCTCCACGACACGGAGCGCAAGACCCGGACCCAGAAGCCGCAGCACCGCCTGCCCCTCGGCGAGGAGGCCCATCGGCTCGTCCGCGACGCGATCTCCGCCGAGAGCGCCGCCGACCTGCTCGTGCCGCACCCCGACTTCCATCTCGTCCGGGCCGCCAGGGACGCCCAGTCGGACGGCACGAAGGA
>DASTVH010000156.1:0-3621 GCA_035759195.1 Candidatus Limnocylindrales bacterium | reverse complement strand
ATCGTCGCCGCTCTGGATCGGACCGCGAGCGACACGGGCGAGCTGACGCGTGACGAGATCCTCGACAACATCACGCTTTATTGGCTGACTAACACGGGGGTCTCAGCGTCTCGTCTCTATTGGGAGTACAAGGGTGGGTTCTTCAACGTGAAGGGCGTGTCCATTCCGGTTGCCGTGACTGTCTTTCCCGGCGAGCAGTACCAGGCGCCCCGCAGCTGGACCGACCAGGCCTATCCCAACCTCATCTACTACAACCAGGTCGACAGGGGCGGTCATTTCGCCGCCTGGGAGCAGCCGCAACTGTTCAGCGAGGAGATCCGCGCTGCGTTCCGCTCGCTGCGCTAGCGAACCGCCCCGGTGCACCAGGCGTTCATGGGCAGAGGAGGCTGAGATGCCGCAGGTCGCAACCACGCCACACCGTCAATCGGTCGAGGCTGGAACCATTCGGCCCTTCCATGTCGATATCCCACAGGCAGCGGTCGACGACCTTCGCCGCCGTCTCCTGACAACTCGCTGGCCCGAGAAGGAGACCGTCTCGGACTTCTCGCAGGGCGTGCCGCTGGCCACGATGCGTGAGCTCGTGCGCTACTGGTCCAGCGACTACGACTTCCGGCGATTCGAGACGAGGCTCAATGCCCTTCCGCAGTTCGTGACGGAGATTGACGGACTCGACATCCATTTCATCCACGTCCGCTCGTCCCACCGTGACGCTCTGCCGCTGATCATCACCCACGGCTGGCCGGGGTCGGTCATCGAGATGCTGAACGTGGTCGGCCCGCTGACCGACCCGACCGCGTCCGGCGGCGACGCGGCGGATGCATTCCACGTCGTCATCCCGTCGATGCCCGGCTACGGATTCTCCGGGAAGCCGACCGCCACCGGCTGGGGCCCCGTCCGGATCGCCGATGCCTGGATCGAGCTCATGCCGCGCCTCGGCTACACGGGCTACATGGCCCAGGGTGGCGATTGGGGCGCGCAGATCACTGACGTGATGGGCTCGAAGGCGCCACCGGAGCTCCTCGGGATCCACTCGAGCATGCCCGGGACGGTCCCCGCCGCGATCAACAAGACCCTTGCATCCAACGTGCTGGGGGCCGGGGACGCAGAGCCGACGGGGCTGTCCCCTGATGAGCAGCGCGGCTACGACCGGCTGCGCTTCCTCTACACGAAGGGCGTCGGCTACGCCCTCGAGATGGGCAACCGTCCGCAGACGCTGTACGGCCTTGCCGACTCGCCGGTGGCGCTTGCCGCGTGGATGCTCGACCACGACGCACTCAGTCTCGAGGACATCGCCAGCGCCGTCGCGGGCGACCCGGTCGGCAACCTGACCCGGGACGAGGTCCTGGACAACATCACGCTGACGTGGCTGACGAATACGGGCGTCTCGTCCGGTCGGCTGTACTGGGAGAACACGCTCGGGTTCTTCGACGTGAAGGGCGTGACGGTGCCGACGGCCGTGAGCGTCTTCCCCCGCGAGCTCTACCAGGCGCCCCGGAGTTGGACCGAGCAGGCCTATCCCAACCTCATCTACTTCAACGAAGTCCACCGGGGCAACCACTTTGCCGCCTGGCAGGAACCGGATCTCTTCACGACCGAGGTGCGGTCCGCCTTCCGGTCCATCCGCAACGCCCACTGATCCATCGAATTGGAGGAGGTTCACATGGTCCCAGAGTCAATCCCATCGAACCTACGGGCCGAGCAGCCGTGCGCGATGTGCCGCCGAGAGACAGCGATTGGGAGCTTGCTCCACGCTGCACGGCGTCGCATCTCCGACCTCGACGGCCGAGACATCTACGTATGCGCGGATTGCCACGAGGCCGCTCGTGCCACCCGGGGCGGCGAGCCGCTTTCTGACGACGACCTCCGCAATTTCGTCAAAAGCGCGTCGCTGGCGGCAATCGCCTGGGGCCGGGGGTAGGGATGACGACCAAGAAGTCAGATCGACCGGGATCGACTGTCGCAGCTGGAGGCCCGACGATGTTCGACGATCGAAGCACCACCGACCAGGAAGGCGGGGCCGCGACGATGTCCGTACCGCCCCCCCGCCCTGGCCTCCTCCGCTCGCTCGCCCACCGTCTGGCCGGTGACGCGGATGTGCTGCCGGTCGAGGGACATCTGCCGTCCTTCGACGCCGCGACCGAGTGGCTCAACTCCGAGCCGCTGACGCCGGAGGCGCTCCGGGGGCGCGTCGTCCTTGTCGACTTCTGGACCTACACGTGCATCAACTGGCTACGGACCCTGCCCTACGTCCGCGCTTGGGACGCCAAGTACCGCGACCTCGGCCTGACGGTAGTCGGGGTCCACACCCCGGAGTTCGGGTTCGAGCAGGACATCGACAACATCGTTGCCCAGTCGCGCACCTTCCGCGTCGAGTACCCGATCGCGGTCGACAGCAATTACGGGGTCTGGGAGGCCTTCGCGAATCACTTCTGGCCGGCGGTCTACATCGCGGACGCGGAGGGCCGGATCCGGTACCACCACTTCGGCGAGGGCGAGTACCCGATGCAGGAGATGGTGGTTCAGCAGCTGCTCATCGAGGCGGGTGCGGATGGCGTCGATCAAGATCTCGTCTCCGTGGAGCCCGCGGGCTTCGAGGTGCCCGCGGACTGGCGGACCTTGCGATCGCCGGAGACCTACCTCGCCTACGGTCGAAGTGCGGGCTTCGCATCGCCCGAGCACGCCCGATTCGGTACGCCGCACGCCTATCCCGAGGCATCGCATCTCGGCCTGAATCAATGGGCACCATCGGGGACGTGGACGCTCGCACAACACGCCGCGATGGCCAATGAGCCGGGTGGCCGCATCGCATTCCAGTTCCAGGCCCGCGACGTCAACCTCGTGATGGGGCCATCGGTGCGAGGACGACCGATGAGGTTCCGCGTGCTTCTCGACGGGAATGCGCCCGGCGGCGCCCACGGGTTGGATGTCGACCAGGGAGGCAACGGAACCCTAGCCGACCAGCGTCTCTACCAGCTGATCCGCCAGCCGGGCAGCATCGGGGAACGACGCTTCGAGATCGAGTTCCTCGACGCCGGCGCCGAGGCGTATTGCTTCACGTTCGGCTGAGGAAGAGCGCTATTCGGGGGCATGTCACCCATGGCGCTCACGGCGATCCGCGGAAGACTGAACTGGCAGCTGGCTGACGTGACCGGGCTGGTCGACGAGACGCCGCGGATCCGGACGATCGAGCTCGAGGCCCCCGACTGGTCGGGCCATCTCCCGGGCCAGCACGTCGACGTTCGCCTGACGGCCGAGGACGGCTACCGGGCCCAGCGCAGCTACTCGATCGCCACGCCCGCGGACGGGTCCCGGCTGGCCATCACCGTCGAACGAATCGAGGATGGCGAGGTTTCGCCATACCTCGCCGGTGAGCTCCGGGCCGGGGACAAGCTCGAGCTACGGGGCCCGATCGGCGGCTACTTTGTCTGGGAACCGAGTCGCGGCGGCCCGCTCCTGCTCGTGGGGGGAGGCAGTGGCATCGTGCCGCTGATGGCGATGATCCGGGAGCGGGTCGCGATGCGCAGCTGGGTGTCCGTCCGGCTCCTCGCGTCATCGCGGTCATGGGACGACGTCGTCTACCGCTCGGAGCTGGACGCCATCTCCCGCAACGAGATGGGGATG
>DASTVH010000155.1:0-2183 GCA_035759195.1 Candidatus Limnocylindrales bacterium | reverse complement strand
CACCTCGACATGCCGTACACGCCCCAGACCGTCTGGCGGGCGATCCAGGAGGCGAAGGGCGGCTCGGCCGGCGGTGCCGGCGGTACCGACAGAACGAACGGTTCGAACGGGAAGGGAGGCCCGGCATGATCCCGGCGGCGTTCGACTACACCCGGGCGACCTCGATCGAGGAGGCGATCGCCGCGGTCGGCGGCGGAGCCAAGGTCCTCGCCGGCGGCCAGAGCATCCTGCCGCTCCTCAAGCTCCGCCTCGCCTCGGCCGAGCGGCTCGTCGACATCGGACGGATCGCCGGCCTCAAGGGCTACCGGACGCTGCCCGACGGCGGAGTCGAGATCGGGGCCCTCACGACGTACGCCGAGTGGCAGGCCGCGACGACGATGCCCTCGGTCGCCGCGGCGATCGAGCTCATCGCCGACGTCCAGGTCCGCAACCGGGGCACGGTCGGCGGCTCGATCGCCCACGCCGATCCGGCCTCGGACCTGCCGGCGATCGCGCTCGCGTTCGACGGCTCCGCCGTCCTGCGCGGGCCAGCCGGCGAGCGGGTCGTCCCGCTCGATCAGTTCTTCCTCGGCGCCTTCGAGACGGCGATGGCCCCCGACGAGATCCTCGTCGCGATCCGCCGGCCGCCGGTCCCCGCCGGGGCTGGGTTCGCCTACCGCAAGCTCGCCCAGCCCGCGTCCGGCTACTCGATCGTCGGGGTCGCCGCGGTCATCGGGCGGGGCGGCGACGGCCGGATCGACCACGCCCGGGTCGCCCTCACCGGCGTCCATGAGCACGCCTACCGGGCACCAGAGGTCGAGGCGGCGCTCGTCGGATCGGACGGCGGCGAGGCGGCGGTCGAGTCGGCCGCACGGCACGCCACGGCAGACGTCGAGGTCAACTCCGACATCCACGCCGACGCCGCATATCGCGCCGCGATGGCGGTCGTCTACACGAAGCGCGCGATCGAGGGCGCTCTCGGCCGCTAGGCCGGGTCTTCGTTCGGCGCGTGCGACTCGAGCGGATCGTTCCGGGTCGCCGTGCGCCGGAATCGCTCGTCGGCGGGGTCCTGACCCGGGACCTCGTCGTCGGCGGTACGCGCTGGGGCAAGGGCCGGCGGCTCAGCAGCGACGATCTGCGCGCGCTCGCCGCCCACCGTCCGGTCCTCGCCGACCCGGTCACGGTCATCGTCCTCGAGCCGGGCGAGCTCCACGAGGACGACGCCGCGCTCGCGCTCGCGGGGGCCGCCGCCGGGGCCGGGGTCACGCTGCGGGGCCCGGCCGAAAGTCGGGTCGACCTGGTCGCGTCGGTTGACGGCGTCCTTCACGTCCGGACGGCCGAGCTCCGACGGGTCAACCGGGTCGATCCGCTCGAGATCTTCACGGCCTTCGACGGCTCGATCGTCCCGGCCGGGCGGATGGTCGCGAGCGTCAAGATCGCGCCGCACGCCGTCGAGGAGCGGGTCGTCGACCCGGTGCTGGCTCGGCTGCGGGCGCTCCGCGGCGGTCTCGTCAGGGTCGCCGCCTTCCGGCCGATGCGAGTCGCGGCAATCGTCAAGGAGTCGGTCCGGGCGGCGGACCGCGACCGGTTCGAGCGGAGCGTCCGCGACAAGGTCGAGGGCCTGGGTTCGACGCTGACCGGGATCGCCTACGTCGCGGACGACGAGGCAGCTGTTCGTGAGGCGCTGGCCGAGGCGGCCCGCGGCGCGCACGCCGCCGACGTCGTCCTGACGGCCGGCGGTCGCAGCACCGACCCGCTCGATCCCCTCTACCTCGCGGTCGACGCGCTCGGCGGCGAGATCGTCCGCCACGGCGTGCCCGCGCATCCGGGCTCGATGCTCTGGCTCGCTCGGATCGGCCGCGTCGCGGTCCTCGGCCTGCCGACGTGCGGCGCCTACTCGAAGGCGACCGCCGCCGACCTCGTCCTGCCCCGCCTGCTCACCGGCGAACGCCCGGGCCGGGACCTCGTGGCCGACCTGGGCCACGGCGGACTGCTCACCCGCGATCAGCGCTTCCGCTTCCCGGCCTACGCGAGGACGCTCGACGCGCCGGAGGGCTGATCGTCGAGCCCGGGCGAGACGCGGCGCCGACGGCCGGGCTCCACCATCACGGTGTCGGTCGGGGGCCGTAACGCCGAGGCCCTCGTCCGCGTCAGTGAGGCAGCGGGAGTCGGCCTGACGGATGCGCGGTCGCCCGACCCTGGAG
>DASTVH010000154.1:0-2919 GCA_035759195.1 Candidatus Limnocylindrales bacterium | reverse complement strand
AAACGGTCTTCAGCACGATCCCGGGCTCCCCGGTCTACGTCTCGAAGGCCGACCACTTCACGCGCGACGGAGCGCCGCACGGCCTGCCGAGCGTCGACCTGCGCAACAACAACGCGCTCCAGGGCCACTTCCGGTTCGCGGACTGAGCCGCGCCGGGGATCGCGGGGATCGGCCATGTTCACATCCCACGACGGACGGGCATCCGGGCCCGGCCAGGCCGACGGCCGCGTCGTCGGTCGCCGGATCCTGGGTCGCTCGATCACGCGCGACCGGGCGATCCTCTTCGGTAGCCTCGCCGCCATCGTCGGGGCCGGCTGGGCGGCGCTAGTCCTGTGGGGCTCGTCGCCGTGGTCGCGATACCTCGGCCACGAGGGCCTCGCCGAGGGCGCCGGCCTCGCCGATACGGTCCTCTTCGTCGGGGGCTGGCTCATCATGACGACGTCGATGATGCTGCCGACGACCTGGCCGCTCCTCGTGACGTTCCAGGCGCTCGTCCAGCGGCGGCGGCGGCCCGGTGTGCTCGTCGGGCTGCTGGCCGTGGGCTACCTCGTCACGTGGTTGCTCGTCGGGTTGCTGCTGCACAGCGGCGACCGGTTGGTCCACGGCCTCGTCGAGTCGGTCGGCTGGCTGGCCGCACACCCGGGGCTCATCGGCGCCGGCACGGTGCTCGTCGCCGGCCTCTACCAGTTCGCCCCGATCAAGTACCGCTGCCTCGACGAGTGCCGCTCGCCGCTCGGGTTCGTCCTGAACCACTGGCAGGGCGTCCGGGAGCGGCGGGAGGCGTTCCTGCTCGGCGTCCGCCACGGCCTGTTCTGCGTCGGCTGCTGCTGGTCGCTCATGCTCCTGATGTTCGCGGTCGGCATGGGCAGCCTCGCCTGGATGCTCCTGCTCGGGGCGGGCATGGCGATCGAGAAGAACACGACCTGGGGCCGGGGGCTGGCCCGGCCGCTGGGGCTCGTGCTGGTCGCGGCGGGGACCGCGCTCATCGTGGGGGAGTTGCTGCCGGCGGGTTCGGTCTAGGCGTCCGGCGGCCCGGCCCCGGCCCAGGCAACGATCCGGCCCGGCTCACCCGCCCCACCCGCCACACCTGCCCCACACGCCCCGCACAGCCAAAGTCCGATTGCGCACGCCGCGGGAATTCAACTTCATTCCCGGCGGACGATCTCGGAGTCCGAGATCGTCAGCGCGAAGGGGGAGTGGTTTCCGCCGGCGTGCGAAATCGAACCTCGCGCAGGGCCAGGGGCGGCGCGCACAGGGCGGGCGGCGCACGCAACGCAGAGTCGGGCGGCACGCGGGCGGGCGGCGCCCCCAGCCGCTAGACGGCGACCCGGGGGCGAAGGTCGAACTGGATCGCCTCGAGGTCGACTGCCAGCTTGAACTCGAGGACGACACCCCGGACGTTCGGTCCGTCGGCGCAGTCGACCGCAGCGGGGGCGATGACGATCTCGTCCACGCCGGGTCCGATGAAGAGGTCGCCGCTCTGGAGGCACTGACTGCCAGCCCAGGTGACGAGGATCTCGCGCCCGGCCCCCTGGTAGACGCCGACCGCGTTGCCGTCGAGCGCCTCGACGTCGGCCAGCTCCTCGATCGTGGCGGAGCGGGCATTCGTCAGCGAGAACGCCCGGTCGTAGATCCGGAGGGTCAGCGGCAGGTCGCCGCGATCGGATCCGACCCCGATGACGGCCCGGGGAGCCTCTGACGGGCCCGGCGTCGGCGCCGGGACGAGCGGCGCGCTGGACGAGGTGCTGATGCCGCAGCCGGCGAGGACGAGGCTCGCGGCGAGCGAGGCCGCGAGGAGGATGGAGCGCATGACGGTCTGATCTCCTGACAGGTCGGCGACGGCAACGGCCGGTCCCGGACGCATCGACTGTGGGGCCATGGGCCCTGCGCCGACACCCTCTTGCGTCCAGTCGGTCGCCCGACGAACGTCGGCTCCCGGGCGCCGAACGGCAGCGGACGGCCCGCCAACCCCGGAACGAACGGCTCCGGCCGGCCGGTACGGATTTCTTGGGGAGTCGTTGAACGACCCGGGTAGACTCAGGGGGTGCCTGGCCCGGGCGAACTTCTTGTGGCCGCCGTCGTCGGCCTCCTCGCCGTCCTGATCTCCGTTCGTGTCGGCGTCTCGGTGGGTCGCTGGATCCGCCGGACGCGCCGACCCGAGGCGCGTGCGATTCGCGTCGTCGGTGTCGGTGGCGGCGGCAGTAACGCGGTCGACCGAATGGTCGCGGCCCGGATCCGGGGCGTCGACTTCGTCGCCCTCAACACCGACGCCCAGGCGCTCCGCCGCTCGCAGGCCGGGACCCGGCTCCGGATCGGCGACGCGGTCACCGGCGGCCTCGGCTCCGGCGGCGACCCGGAGACCGGCCGCCGCGCCGCCGTCGAGGACGAAGAGTGGATCGGCCGGCTCGTCGCCGGCGCCGACCTCGTCTTCGTCACCGCCGGGCTCGGCGGGGGAACCGGCTCCGGCGCCGGGCCGATCGTCGCCGCGGCGGCCCGCAAGCAGGGCGCCCTGACCGTCGCGGTCGTGACGAAGCCGTTCGGATTCGAGGGCACCCAGCGGATGCGGATCGCCGAGAAGGCGGCGGCCGACCTGGCGGACAACGTCGACGCGATCATCGTCGTGCCCAACGACCGGGTCGGCGAGGTCCTTGCCGATGACGCCTCGCTCGAGGCGGCGTTCCAGGCCGTCGACGACGTCCTGCTCCACGCGGTCCGCGGCATCATCGAGCTGATCACCGCACCGGGCGTCATAAACCTCGACTTCGCTGACATCCGTTCGGTCATGGCCGACGCCGGTCCAGCGCTGATCGGCCTCGGCCACGGCAGCGGCCTGGATCGGACGGTGGAGGCGGCCCGTCAGGCGATCGACAGCCCGCTCCTCGAGGCAAACATGGAGGGCGCCCGCGGGATCCTCTTCAA
>DASTVH010000153.1:0-20401 GCA_035759195.1 Candidatus Limnocylindrales bacterium | reverse complement strand
ACCGTCGAGGTGGTGGTCGACCACGGTTACCGACCGCAGTCGATCGTCGCGCGCGCCGGCATCCCGCTCCACGTCGTCTTCCGCCGCCACGACTCGGACGACTGCACCGATCGTGTCGTGTTCTCGTCGCCGCGCATCGATCGTCGGCTCGCGAGGCGAGGCACGACGACGATCGTCCTCCCGGCCCAGCCGCCCGGAGAGGTCAGGTTCACCTGCGGGATGGGCCGCTACCACGGTCAGATCCAGTTGCGCGCGGGGCGGTCGTCGGCGCTGGACTCGCTTCGCTTCGCGACGCGTCGGGGCATCGATCAGGCCTGGGAGTTCATACGGCGTTCGGCCGACCGGTCGGGCAAGGGGAGTTCGAACGGGCGCGCACTCTCGCGTTCGCCGATGAGACGGGAGTCACGATGATGACACGGAAACATCGAACGCCCACCACGCGCGCGGACCGACGCGCCGCCGCGCTGGAGCAGCGACGCGCGGACCGCCACCGCGTCGGCGCCACCGACGATCGACCACGGCAGCGCCGGCAGCAACGGATCCGGATGGCGGGCTTTTTCCTCGTCGCCGTCGCGGTTCTCGGCGCCGGCATCTACCTGGCCGCGGGCGATCTGTTCGGCCGGCGCGACTCGGCCTCGATCGCCGAGGCCATACCTGTCCGCCTGAGCATGGCCGGCTTCACGCCGGGCGAGGTCCGCCTGCCCGCCGGCGAGACCGTCGCCCTCGAGCTCTGGACGACCGACGCAGCGCCACACCTTCAGAACGGCGTGCACACGATGATCAGTGACGAGCTCGGCATCTACGAGGTTCTGCCCGCGGCCGGTCCGACGGGCGAGAGCCGCCGCGTGGTCGAGTTCACCGCTCCGACCCAGCCGGGCACCTACGACATCTATTGCGACACGTGCTGCGGCGGGAAGGCCAGCCCGACGATGCACGGCAAGCTCATCGTCGAGGCATAGGCGTGTCCCCCCGCCAGCCGGCGACGTGTCACGACCCGTCCCCCAGCGGGTCGCCCGGGGCGACGCCGGTGCTCCCCCCGCCGGCGTCGCCCCTCATTCTCGGCCTCCCGCGGCCGGCGTTCGTGTTGGCGACGGCGCTCCTTGCCGTGGGGTTGGGCGCGTCTGCCTACGTCATTGCCGTCCCGTTCCAGGCTGCCGCCTTTGGGGGTCTGACCGTGCCGACGGTCCTTGTCGCAGGTGTCGCCGACGGGTTCAACCCGTGTGCCTTTGCCCTGCTCGTCCTCTTCGCGACCTACACGCTCACCCTCGTCAACTCCGTCACCGCGGACGGGAGCCCGACGCTCGAGGCCCGGCGGCGATTGCTCGGGGCGGGTTCGCTCTATGTCGGAGCCGTATGGGTGACGTACTTCGTCATCGGGCTGGGGCTGCTCTCGTTCCTCGGCTGGCTCGGCCAGGACCATCTCGTCACGCGCGTCGCTGCGGTGCTCGCGCTCGTGATGGCACTCTGGATGCTCAAGGACGTCTTCCTCCCGGGCTGGGGGCCGTCGATGATGGCGCCGGCCGGCACCCATGGGCGGATGCACAGGGCGATCGAGCGTGGCGGTCTCGCCGGCATGCTCGTCGCCGGCGTTCTGGTCGGGATCTGCACCGTGCCGTGTTCGGGCGCGATCTATCTCGACATCGTCGCGGTCCTCAATGCATCAGGTGGCGGCCCGACCGGCCTGGCCCTCCTCGCGCTCTACAACATCGCCTTCATCGTCCCGCTCGTGGTCCTCCTGGGCGCCGTCAGCAATCGGCGGGTGCTCGGCCAGCTCGGGCGCTGGAATCGGTCGAACAGCCCGTGGATCAAGGCCGGCCTCGCGCTTGCCGTACTTGCGATGAGCTTCGGCTTGCTGCTAACCATGTGATGTCGAGACCGACGGTGATGTCGACCGACGTCGATCCCGCCGCTCACCGCTCGCCCAGCCCGAAGCTGAGAGGTATTCCATGCGCACGTCCCGTCTCTCGTTGCTGCCCGCCGTCGCCGTTCTCATCGCGGCCTGCTCGTCCGGCACAGGATCCACCGCGGCCCCGTCTGCGGATGCGTCGGCTTCGCCATCGTCTGCACCATCCGCCTCGGCGGACGCGACACGGATCGAGGTCCAGCTCACCGACGCGCTGAAGATCGAGCCAGACATGATGAAGGTCCCGGCCGGCGTTCCGGTCACGTTCGTCGTCAGCAACACTGGCGTGGCCGAACACGAGTTCTATCTCGGTGACGAGGCCGCCCAGGCAGAGCACGAGCGGGAGATGATGGAGATGGGCGGGATGGGTCACGACGAGGAGATGGGTATTGCGGTCGAGCCCGGCACCACCAAGGAGCTGACGGTCACGTTCCCGGAGGCCGGCTCGATCCTCGCCGGCTGCCATGTCGCCGGCCATTACGCCGGAGGCATGAAGGCGGTCGTCGAGGTCGGATCGTAGGTCCGGATCGCCCGGCCGACGGCGTCGTCGTCTGCGAGGGCACATGCGTCGACGATCACGACGCTCAGGCACCGGAAGAGCCGGCGCCCGTCGGGCGCCGGCTCTTTCACGCCTATGTCGGGCCGGTCCTAGTCGGTGTTGTCGCTGAAGATCCACAGACCGTGGTCACGGTCGCTGCCGAGGATGATCGTCTGGCCGTCGCGTTCGAACACTTCGACGCCCCAGAAGTTGTTGCCGGCAGGATCCAGATAGCCACCGACCTCGACGAGCTCGGTGCCCTGGATCTGGAGGGCCCGAAGGCCGCCTGCGTAGTAGGAGAGATACGAACGCGCAGGATCGGTCGGGTGGGTCCCCACCTCGTGGACGGTCAGGTCGCCGAATCCGGTCGCGAAGGCCGGGTCGTGAGCCTCGGGAATGGCGTACGTGTCGAGCTCCGCGAACTTGCCTCCGACGGCGGTATTGCTGAAGAGATGGACATAGCCCCAACCGTCGAAGGCGGCCGTGGCATTGATCTTCTCGCCGACGGCGCCGATCGAGGGGCCGTCCGGATAGGTCCACGGGGGCGAGAGTGGTGGCGTGTTGAAGAGTGAATGGAAGGCGTTGTGCGTCGTGCACACGCCGACGATCTCGTCGACGAACGCTCCGGAGCCACAGAAGGGCGCTGTCGCGCTGACCCCTTCGCCCGCGTGGTGGTTGACGAACAGGACCGCGTCATAGCCGGCGAGCACCGCCTGGTGGGCCTTCTCGCCCGGGAAGCAGGCGGCCTCGGGGGCGCTCGGATCGCCGGCGGGCCCGCGCTGAAGGACGACGATCGCCTCCTCGCCCGGAAGGAGCGAGCCGTCGGGGAAGACCGTCGAGCGCGGTGGGATCGGGGCCGATGATGGGCAACCGTAGCCGCCATACACCGTGGGTCCGTTGAGGACCTCATCGTCGAGGATGACGATGGGGGCGGCGCCCGGGACCGGACGGGACGGATAGGTTCCCGCGTTCGGACCGGACTGGATGGCGAAGCTTGTCGCACCGTACGGGGCGAAGTCCTCGTCGGTCCCGATGAAGTACTGGTTGTCGGCGGTGAACTCGGCCTGGTGGCCGTTGCCCTCCGGTGCCAGGGCAACGCCGGCCGATTCGAGCAACTCGGGATCGGGGTTGTTGTAGTCGGTGTCGCCGATCAGCGTCGGATTCGCCGGGTCGTTGACGTTGAGCTGGATGAAGCCACCGTCCCAGTACGACGCCAGCAACACCCAGTTGCCATTGATGTTCTTGACGACCACGTCGTGGAGATTGATCGTGACGAGGCCGAGCGCGACCTGCGTCGTTGCCGGATACAGCGCGTCGAGCTGGAGCTCGCGGATCAGCCGTGGCCGGCTCGGATTGGTGACGTCGAGGATGTCGACGTCGGTGTTCTCGAAGTTGTCGACGATGACGGCATAGGCCCTGTCGCCGGCGTCCCAGACGAACGCGCTGTGGATGTCGTTCGTGTCACCGAGCGAGAGGTTGGCTCGATCGCCGAAGTGCTCGGACAGCTTCTTCGGCTTGGCCGGGTTGGTCACGTCGTAGAGCGAGACGCCCCCCTTGCCGTTCTTGCCGCAATGCTCGTTGTTCATCACGAGCATGTCGCCACTGAAGAACTTCGTCGTGACGTTGACGACCTGCATTCCCTCGCCGGGCCGCGTGTCCTGACTCGACGGGATGAACGTCACGAGCTTTGGATCTTCCAGATCGCGGATGTCGACCACCCAGGCCCCGGCATCCGGCGTGTTCTGGCCGCCCCGCTCGGGTCCGGCGCAGTCCGGCTCGCCCCAGTTCGCGAGGAAGGCGTAGGTCCCCGCGGGGTTGACTGCGACGTCGGCGACGAGACCGGGTGTTTCGGTCAGCCCGAGCGTCGAGACGAGGTCGATGCTTCCATAGGCGCCCGACCCGAGCAGGTGGTCGGTGCCGGGTCCGTGTTGATCATGGGCGATCGCCGAACCGGCGCTGCTCAGCACAAGCGCAAGGGCACCAAGGAGTGCGAGAGCGCGTCGTCTGTTCGCGTGCATGGATCCTCCACATTCTCCGGCGCGCGGCCGGCGGGCAGACATGGGCGGCATGCGTCGTCGGTCTCTGGCCTTTCTACGCTTGTCACCTCCCGGGCAACGATGGCCCCAGCAAACCAGTGACGAACCGGCGTCTCGAGCCCGGCGCAGCGGCCCAGACGACGCCCGGTTGACCCCCGGCTACCGGAAGCGACGTGGGAGCCGAATCAGCGTCCCGCGTGTCGGCAACTCCGGTCGCCACGTAGAAGACGTTGAGCCTACTCCTCCTTGCCCGGTTCGGGAAGTCCCGCGTGGCGCCGGCCGGTGTCGGCCCGCTGACCGTGCGTGATCAGTGGCCTGCTCGCTCATCGTCTCTGTCACTCGGCACGGTCCCGGTGCGCTCGCGAACGCCTCGGATGACGGCGCGTAATGACGGGTCGCCGTTCTGGATTCAGAGTGTTGAGGGACCGGCCTCCCCACCCCTCCTAAGCCGGTCCCAGGTACCGACGAGGCGGACCCGTCCCTGAGGCGTGTCCGCCTCGCTTTGCGTCCCCCGGGGCCTAAGCCTGCCCGATGGAACCCAGGGATGGAGCGCTTGGCGCGGGCGGGCGGACCCGATCGGGATTCGCAGGTGCGGGAGGGCCGAGCGGCGGTCTAGGTGACCGGGAGCGGTCGGCGCGAACTCGCGAGCCTCGGGTGGTTCGAGTCCCACTGCTCACGCATCGCGTCCCAGTAGTCGGCGCGAGCGTGGACGGCGTCACTCTGCGCGTCGCGCCACTCGGTCGTGTGTGGCACGGTGGCGAGGAATCGGCGCTCGGCCTCGGTCACGGATGCGAGTCGGTCGGCGACGTTCGGTGTCATTGTTGGGCTGCCCTCATCGGAATTGCGAGGCCATCCGCAGGGGATCCGGCGCGGCCAGGACCGATGGGAGCATCATGCGCACCCCCGTTGGCACCGCGTAAGCCCTACCTTCGGCGAGCCGGACGTTCGCGTAGAGCCCGAGGAGGAGCGGGTGAACCCGTCCGCCGGCACCGGCATGCATGGCTGCGTGCCGCGCAGCCTGCCAGGCACGACGGGACCCCGCCGCCCTTGTCTCCAGGTCAGCCCGTCCGGCGCCTCAGGCGCATGCTCGACCTGTCGACCCCCAGTGCGACGGGGTCCTGCCGTTGGAGTCGCCTCTCACCTGGCGCTCCATGGTGGCCGACGAACTTCCCGTTCCGGTCCGCCGCGGCCGTCGTCCGCGTCCACGGGAGGGCATGGACGTGGTCTGGTTCGAGTCCTCGCTTGCGCCCACTCCGGACGTGTCGCCCAACTTGCCGTCCCTTCCTGCCCGCGTCATTACGGCCCGTAATCTGGCGCCCGCGTCGAGCCGATCGGAGGCCGTCAATGCGACGGGTGTTCGCCCTTGTCGCGCTGAGCGTCCCAACCCACGTTCGAGAAGGTGGGGATGAACCGGTAGCCCTTGCCGGGGACGGTGGCGATGAAGCGCGGGTGGCGGTAGTCGTTCTGGAGCTTGATGCGCAGGCTCCGTACGTGGCGATCGACGATGTTGCTCTCGGCCACGAAGTCGGGACCCCAGATGGCATCGAGGATCTCGTCGCGCGTGACGACTCGCCCGCTTCGACTGGCGAGCAGGTACAGGAGGCTCTGTTCGATGCCGCTCAGATGCACGATCGATTCGCCGGCGCGTACCTGGCGATTCAGGATGTCGATCTCGATCTCGCCGAGCCTGATCGTGGGAACGATCGGCCGATCGGTCCCCAGCACCCGGCGAGTGATGACGACTGACCGCGCGAGCAGCTCCTCGGGCACGAAGGGCACCGTCAGGATGTCGTCGACCCCGAGATCGAATGCCCTGAGCTTGGTTTTCAGGTCGCCGCGTCGAGTGAGACCCAGGACCGGCGTCGGGCTTCGCGTCAGGGAGTTCGAGGCGCCGAGCCGCTGAAGAAGCGCAGTGCTGTCATCGTGGTCCATGTCGATGACCGTCATGTGCGGGCGCCACGCGGCCAGGATCGCCTCGGCCTCTGCGAGGCTTTCCGCAGCCCGGACGACGAACAGGCCATGGTTGAGGGTGAGTTCGATGAGGTCCACGACGAGTCGCTGGGTATGGAGCACCATCGCCCGGCGCGCGTCGACATCCGGCGTGCTTGAACGAACGTCTTCCACGGCTCGATTCCCTGCGCTTCCCGAGAAGGAAATTATCCCACTTCCGTCACGGCGTGCGTGGCATGGGGCAGGCTCGGATCGACGGCTGAGGCCGGACCCGCGAGTGCCATCCGGGACGACGCGATTGGGTCGGTCCCGGGCAGGGATGGGTCGCTCCGGCGGAGGCAGGACGAAGGCCGCGTCCATACTCGCGGCCGGCGCGAGCCCGGCCGCGGCAACCGCCGCGGCCTCGGTCACGCGGGTCAGGCGGGCTCGCGCCGGAAGATCCCGACTGCCCAGAGCACGATCACCTCGAGGATCGTCCAGCCGACGAAGGCGACGATGGCGGCGACGTCGAGGACCGATCCCTCGCGGGTGAGGGCGTCCGTCCGGAGGATCCCCTCGAACGGTGCGACGAACAGCTGGCTGACGTCGAGGATGCCCGACACGAGGGCATTTCCTTCCCTCGCGTCGAGCAGGAGCAGGACGATGCGCAGGCCGATCACGATCTGGATCAGCCCGAACACGAGGATGACGACGCGGCGGATCAGCTCCGAGCCGCCGGGGCTGGTACTCGTGATGCGCCGGCTCTCGGTACGCACCTCCTGGTGACCGGCGTCTGTCGGCGGTGTCTCGGTCACGACCGTGCGGTCGGTTTGATCGGTGGTCATGGCACTCCTTATCGGTGGCGGGAATCAGGCGGTCGGGAGCCGCGCGGGCGAGTCGCGTAGGGCGACCGTCGGACGGCTACGCCCATGACCAGGAGCACGATCCAGACGAGAACGAACCAGATCGGCCCGAACGTGGGGACGTCGGTCGTTGGCGGCGTGTCGGTCGGTGGGGTTGTCGGTCCGCCGGCCGGGCGGGTCGTCGGCGCGGCGGTCGGGCCCGGCGAGGCGGCCGGGGTCGGCGCGGCGCTCGGCGCGGGCGCCGCACACGTCGAGCGGGTGATGGTGTCGTCGATCAGTGTCACCTGGCCGTTCCGGGCGAGCGCTCGGCCGTCGAGGGTCACACCATCGGCCATCGTGATGGACGTCAGGGCGAGGATCGTCCCGGCGAAGGTCGAGCCCGACCCGAGCGTCGCCGAGCTGGTGACCTGCCAGAAGACGTTGCAGGGTTGGCCGCCGTTGATGAAGGTGACGGAACTCGACGATGCCGTGATCAGGTCCGACGTCGCCTGGAAGATCCAGGTCGAGCTCGGGTCGTTCTCCGCGTCGAGCGTCAGCGTCCCGGTGAGGCCGAGCGTGGCTCCACCGGAGTTGTAGATGCCACCGACGAGGGTCAACCCGCCCAGGGTGCCCCCGGCCACGGTGGTGGCCGGCGTTCGTCCGGCGGCGTCGTTGTATGCGATCGTCAGGTCGCTCTGAGCCTGGATTGCGACGGCGTCGGCCGCGTGGATGGTCCCGTTCACCACGCCGGGCGGGAATCCCGTGACTGCTGCGCCCGGGGAGATGCCCACGTCACCGGTGATCGTGGTCGGTCCGGTATTGGTGATCGCCGGTGTGCCCGCCAGGACCGCGAAGGGTTCGGCCGTCCCGAGCCCGACCGGTGGCGGCCCGGCGGCTCGTGCCGTCTGTCCCTCGGCGAGCATGGCGAGCGCGAGCGAAATCGCGATGCCGGCTGCGAGAAGAAGCCTGGCACCGCGGGCGCGTGTGTTCATCGTTCGTCGCCTCCCGATCCTGGGTTTCCGTTTGGGAGCGCCCAGGGGTCGGTCCTTCCGTCCGCATCACCGAGGTCGAGGATTCGGCCTTCTGCCGTTCCTGTTCGCGCCGCTGACAGTCAGCGGGCGCTCGGACGCATGGTCCAGCGTCTGCCCCCCGCACCGCCGCGTCATGACGGCCCGTCATGAGGCTCGCCACGGCGGTGCTCCGCAGTTGCCCGGCCGTTCGAGGCGTTGCCCGGCTGGATCCGACTCAGGCCCCGCTCGTCGCCGCGGGGAGCGAGACGATGATCAGGAGCATCGCGATGGTGGCGAGGGCCAGGAGGCGCAGCGTCGCCGGCGCGATCGACCTCAGCTCCGCAACGGTGCGCTGGAACGGGTCTTCCCCAAACGAGTGCCGGGTTGTGTTGATCGGACCGTCCCGATGGGCCTCCCGGACCGGCATCTCCCACCGGCCTGCCCGAGGGCTTCGGATCGCTCTCATGCGCCTGTGCTCCCGAGCGATGCTTGGCTGTGGGCGGCAATCTGGCGTCCCGGCAAGCTGACGTCATGACAACTCGTCATCCGGCCGCGAAACGTCGCCACGGCCGCCCGGACATGCGTGGCCGCGCTGGTTCGAGTCAACTGGAGAGGATGCTCACCCACATCCGGATCGCGACGATCCCAATGGCGAGCCCGAGGACGACCACCAAGCGGTCGGTCCGCGTCCGTCGGGACACCGACGAGCCGAGACGCGCCCCGGGCATCGCTCCAACAACGAGGCCCAGGGCCAGGAGCCAGTCCACCTGTCCGGTCGCGACTTTGCCGACGAGACCGGCCGCCGCGGACGCCGCGACGACGGCGAGCGAGGTCCCGACGGTCATCCGGACCGGAATCCGCATCCCGTACAGCATGACGGGGATGAGGAAGAATGCTCCCCCGGCGCCCACGAGACCGGCGACGAACCCGACAGCCGCTCCGACCGCGGCGGCGACCGGTCGGTTGACCACGACCCGCGCCGCCTCGGGCGCGGTGCGGCCTCGAAGGGCGAGAGTCATGGCGGCCGCGATCGTGGCCATCGCCGCGAAGACCGCCTCGAGCGCGACCGGATCGAGGTACTTCGAGACGAAGGCGCCGCCGAACGACGCAACGACCATCGCCGGGGCCAGCGCGAGGAAGAGACGGCGGTCGAAGCCCGCGACATGCCCCGCGAGCCCGGTCAAGGCGGCCACCGCGACCTGGACCATCGTGATTCCAGCGACGGTCTTGATGTCGAGCGCCGGCAGGCCGGCCAGCGGGGGGACGTACAGGAGCAGCGGGATCATGACGATCGCGCCGCCGACCCCGACGAGGCCCGCGAGGAACGCACCAACGAACGCGAGGACGATGAGCATCCCGAGCAGGGCGTCGGTCCGCGCGGCGAGGACGAGCAGGAGCAGCCAGGCGGCGACGAGCGGCCACCACGGATGGCCGAGCGCCCGCTCCAGGCGCCGGTGGCCGATCGCAGCGAAGCCCGGCTGGATCTCGCCCGGCGGAGCCGACCCCTCGAGCCGGCCCACCCTAGGCCGACCGGACGGCGGCCGGCGCGGAGTCCTCGAAGCGCTCGATCCAGCCGACGGTCCCGCCGCGGGCAACGAGGCGGACGGGAGTATCGGCTCGATCAAGGAGACTCGCCGCGATCGCCGCGCGATGGCCGGTCGTGCAGACGACCCAGAGCTCGGCGTCGCGAGGCAACTCGCCGATCCGCGTCGGCACGTCGGCGACGAACATCTGGAGGCTGTCGGGGATCGCCCCGTCGTCGCGCCACTCGGCCGGCTGGCGAACGTCGAGGATCCGGAGGTCCTCGCCGAGCCGGACACGCCGTTCGAACAGCTCGCGCATGGCGGCGACCGGGTACGAACGGGTCGGTCGGCCGGACGCCAGCCACGCCTCGATGCCGCCGGCGATGTGGCCGGCGGGCACGTCCCAGCCGATCCGGACGAGTTGCGCCGTCGCGTAGTTCGCGCTCTCGTCGAGCGGGACCGGGAGAACGAGGACGAGCGGCGCTCCGAAGGGGACGATCCAGCCGACGTACGTCCCGAACGCGTCGTCGAGCTCGATGTTGATCGAGCCCGGGACGTGGCCGGCCGCGAACTCGGTGCGGTCGCGTCCGTCGATGACCCAGGCGCCCCGCGCGATGAAGGCCGCAGCATCCGACGGGGACAGTGCCGGCAGCGAGGGAAGCTGGCCGAGGATCGGCGGGCCGGCGCGATTGATCGGCGCCATCCGCGGGTAGTAGGCCGGGTAACGGCCGAGGCTGGCAAGCTGCTGCCGGACGAACGCGTCCTCATCGTCGGCGAGGAGGGCGACGTTGGTCGCCAGCTCCGTGCCGATCGTCGAGACCCGCTCGGCCGACGGCGCGTTCGAGACGCAGAAGCTGCCCGCACCGTGGGTCGGCATCACTCGCGTGTCGGCCGGCAGCTTTGCCAGGTCATGGACCGTCCGGTACTGGAGGCGCGCCAGCTCCTCGGCGAGGTCCTCGCCGAGCAGGTCCGACCGACCGGCACTCCCGACGAGGAGGCTGCCGCCGGTGAAGACCGCGGTGGGCTGCGCTCGGCCGGGGACGTGAGCCTCCCACGCCAGGTGCTCGAACGTGTGACCGGGAGCCGCCCGTGCCACGAGACGGAGGTCGCCGATCCGAACGACGGCTCCGGGCTCGATCGCCCGGTGCGGGAAGCCGTATGGACCCGCGCCCCCATGGACCACGATCTCGGCGCCCGTCACGGCTCGAGCCTCGAGCGCACCCGAGACGTAGTCGTTGTGGACGTGCGTCTCGAGCACGTGGCGGATGCGCCATCCTCGCCGCTCGGCCGCGGCGAGGAAGCGCCAGGCGTCCCGCTGGGGGTCGATGAGGACGGCCTCGCCGCCCGAGGCGACGATGAAGGAGTTGTCGCCCAGGCCGAGGGTGACGAAGGTCTCGACGTCCATCGCCGATCTACCTCCCGGCGACCCGGTCGGCGCTCATTCGTCGTCCCCCTTGCGGATGTAGAACACGAGAGCGCCGTCCTCCTCTCCGCTCGAGACCATCTCGTTGCCGGTGTCGTCGGCCCACGCCGGGAAGTCCTTGATGGCGCCCTTGTCGGTCGCGAGGACCTTCATCACGTCGCCGACCTGGAGGGCCTTCATCGCCTTGTTCGCGAGGACGATCGGCATCGGACAGAGCATCCCCCGCGTGTCGACGAGCTGCGCGACCTGTACGTCCGTCATGGGATCGACCTCCTCAGATGAACAGCGTGACGTGGGCCTGGCGGGCGTCCGACATAAATGCGCCGGCGCCGGCGAACTCGACGCCGTCGATGAAGTCGCGCTCGTCGTAGCCGAAGACCTCCATCGTCATCTGGCAGGCGATCAGTCGAACGCCGGACTCCTGGGCCGCCTCGAGGAGCTGGCGGATCGACGCGACGCCCTTGCCCTTGAACTTCGACTTCATCATCGCGGTCGCCATCGGGACCATGCCCGGCATCGCCGTCAGGAGCTGCGGCATCGGGATCGGCATCGGCATGGCCGGGTTGCCGACGGGTCCGACCTTGATCCGTCTCTCGAAGTCACGGTGGATGATGTTCAGCCCGTAGAACGTGAAGAAAACGGCCGTCTCCATGCCGGCCGCAGCGGCGGCGTTGGCGAGGATCAGCGGCGGGTAGGCCCAGTCGAGGGTGCCCTTCGAGGCGATGAGCGCGGCGCGTTTCTTCGCGGGGTCCTTGCGGAACGCTCGCTCGATCTCCTCGCGGACGATCCTCCGGACGCCGTCCTCGTCGATTGCACCGCCGATCGGCTCCGCTCCGAGTACCTGGGTCTCAGCTGCCATGGCTCAACACGACCTCCGGATCCGCGGGCTGGACGCTCCTCAGCGCAACCTCGCAGGCTTCGGCGCGTCGCCGCCAGAACACGGCAACGGCCCCCAGCAATGCCTCTGATTCGGTGTGGGCGACGGCCGACCGCCTCGCCTCCCGCGACAGCCACCGAACGGTGCTCGCCGCATCCTGCTCGAGCATCGACCGGAGGATGAAGGCGCGCTCCCCGGCCCGCGCGCCAAGGCCGAGCTCCGCGGCCGCGCGGCGCAGGTCCCAGCGGGTGAGGATCACGCCGCTGCGGACCGGCGCGAGGACCGCCCCGATCCACTCCGGCCCGGATGCGTCGGGCTCCGGTAGGCCGGGGGCGATCCGCAGGTGGAGCGGCAACAGCTCCTGCCGCCCGACGAGGTGCGCCTCCCCCATCAGGGTCTCCCGGAGAAGGCGGGCCCAGGCCGCGTAGTACGGCGGCGCCAGCTCCTCGACCTTGGCAAGGTACGGCACGAGCCACGACAGCAGGTGCTCCCAGAGCAGTGCGCGGCGCGATTCGCGCCTGAGCGCAGCCGCGGCCACGTCGCCTGCGTCGGCCACGCGCCGTTCGTCGTCGACGATGGCCGCGTACAGGCCGAGGAGCGCGGCGAGGTGGTCGGGTTCGGCCGGCGGCGTCAGGCCCAGCGCCCGCCAGAAGCCCGCGATCCGATCGCGAGCCTCGCCGCCGAGCATGCCCTCCGCGCCGACGTAGACCGACGCGTACGGATAGGCACCGAAGAGGAAGACCTCCGCGTAGTCGCCCGGCGCCGGCTGTCCGTCGACGCCGAGGGCGATCGCGATATCGCGATGCGCCGGCGCAAAGGGCTCGGCGAGGGCGCCGAGGGCCCGGAAGAGATCGGCCGTCGCGTTCATCTGAGGCGCGCCTTCGGACGCCCGACCCCTGCCGAGGCCCCTTCTTCGGGCTGCAGGTGGCGCCCATCGCCGGGCAGGTTGTAGACGTCGCGGGCCGGCTTCAGCGGACGCATGAGCCAGTACGGCCGCCGCGTCCCGTCAGGTGAGTGGTCCGACGCCGGCCTGGTGATCGAGAGCCAGCGGCGGAACGCGGCATGCGACTTCGCGGTGTCGACGGCGATGTCGCCGTAGGCGTCGCTCGGCTCCGCCCGGCGAACCCGAACTGCCTGGTGCCAGCAGTGCTGCCCCGAGATCGGGTCGGGATGGACCGGGAACGTCAGGTTCTGGTGGACCCCGACGTCGGTCCACCAGATCCGGCGCGTGTCCGGATCGCTGCTGTCGAACGGGCCGCCGCCACGTTTCCGATTCATGGCCCACTGGTCGCCCTGGTGATCGAGCGCGACCGTCGCCATGACCTGGCGCTGACCGACGTCGCCGACCTTCCAGCGGCCCATGTGATGGCTGCAGGCGACGACGCCCGGACGGATGCCCTCGGTGACCCATGCTTTCACGACGAAGTAGCCGATCTCGGTCTCGACCCGGACCAGCTCCCCTTCCCCGATCCCCAGACGGTCGGCGTCAAGCGGGTGGACCCAGAGCGGGTTCGTGTGGGCGATCTCGTCGAGCCACTTCGCGTTGCCGCCGCGGGTGTGGATCTGGACCGGCAGTCGGAACGTGGAGATGAGGACCATCTCGTCCGTGGCGAGCGCGGTCGGGTGGACGTGGCTTCGCGGATACGAGGGGACGCTGGCTTCACGCCAGCCCCACTCCCACAGCGTCGGCGAGAAGAACTCGAGCCGGCCGGACGGGGTGGGGAACCCCCGCCGGACGACACCGTCCACGACGACGCCGACCGGGCGGCGGCCGTCGGCATCGGGCTCGGGGCTGCCGACCGGCGCGAGGTTGACGGCCGCCGGCTTCGGGGCGGCCGTGTAGACGCGTCCGAACCGGTCGGTCGCCGTGTCGAGAAGCTCGTCACCCGGGACCGCCGACTCGTGGACCGGGCCGACCCCCTTCCGGATCTCGAACGCGCCGTATCGACGCATGAATTCGAGCGGCTCGAGGCCCTCGGCGGCCGCCCGCTCCGGCAGCCCGGGCACCGAGTTCTCGAAGATCCAGCCGTAGTACTCGTCGACGGAAAGCCGTTCGCCGGGTCGCGCCTTCGACTCGTGGTAGCGCCGAATGCCGAGGGCGCCGTCGGGATCGATCCGCCACGACAGGTCGATCCAGAACTCGTTCTCCTCCCAGACCTCGCCGGGATTCACCTCACGCGTGTCGGCAATCGCCTCACCGGACCGCTCGCGGGCCGCTCGCAACACCGGCTGGCGGAATCCGATCCATTGGCCGTCGTACTGCTCGTAGCTGTGGAGGTCGTGTCGTTCCGAGCCGAGGCCCATCGGCAGGACGTAGTCGGCGAAGAAGGCGGTCTCGTTCCAGGTCGGCGTGAGCGCGACGTGAAGGCCGACGAGCGATTCGTCGGTCAGGACCTCGATCCAGGTGAAGCCGTCGGGGTTCGTCCAGACCGGGTTGTAGACCCGGGTGAAGTAGACGTCGAGCCGCCCGCGACCCTCCTTGAGGAAGTGCGGCAGGAGGAACGACAGCTCGTTAAGCGCAAGCGGGTACTCGTCCGGCCAGGTCAGGTCGTTCCACGTGTGCGGATGCGGTGGCAGATATGGCGGCACCGGCACGAACTTGTTCCAGGCATTTGGATACGTCCCGCCCGGAGTCGCCACCGCACCGGTCAGGGCATTGAGGAGGAACAGGCAGCGCGAGACCTGCCAGCCACCGAGGTTGCCGGCCGCGGCGGACCGCCAGGTATGTGTCGAGAGTCGCGTCCCGGCCCCGGCGACGAGCTCCGCGACCTCGCCGATGACGGCCGCGTCAATGCCCGACTCGGCGGCCGCGAACTCGAACGTGTAGTCCGCATAGAGCTCGCGGAGGCGAGCCTCGAACCGCTCGAACGTCGGCTCCTCGTCCGGATGGGCGGTCGCCAGGTACTCCTCCCAGTTCCACCAGCGCCGCACGAACTCGCGATCGAAGCGGCCGGATGCGATCAGCTCGTTGGCGATCGCGAGAAGGATCGCCGCCTCCGACCCGGGCCACGGCGACAGCCAGTGGTCCGCGTGGGTCGCGGTGTTCGACAGCCGGGTGTCGAAGACGACGAGCTTCGCCCCGTCCTGCTTGGCCTCGACGATCCGCTGCGCGTGCGGGTTGAAGTAGTGGCCCGACTCGAGATGGGCACTGATGAGCAGGATGACCTTCGCGTTGGCGTGGTCTGGGCTCGGTCGATCGATGCCGGTCCAGTAGTGGTAGCCGGCCCGACCACCGGATGAGCAGACATTCGTGTGCGAGTTGTGGCCGTCGACCCCCCAGCTCGCCAGGACGCGCTCCGTGAACCCGTCCTCGCCCGGCCGCCCGACGTGGTACATGACCTCGTTCGGGCGTTCCTCGACGATGGCCCTCCGGATGCGGCCGGCGATGTCGTCGAGGGCCTCGTCCCAGGACACCCGCTCCCAGCGACCCTCGCCGCGCTCCCCGACTCGTTTGAGCGGGTAGAGGATCCGGTCGGGATCGGTGACCTGGTTGAGCGTTGCCGGGCCCTTGGCGCAGTTCCGGCCGCGGGAGCCCGGATGCTCCGGGTTGCCCTCGAACTTGCGGACCTGGAGCGTCTCCCTGTCGACGTAGGCCAGCAGGCCGCACGCCGACTCGCAGTTGAAGCACGTCGTGGGGACGAGCATGTAGCGCTTCTCCCGGCGGTCCGGCCAGGCGCGTGAATCGAGCTCGACCCAGTCGTCCCAGCGCTCCTTCGGCGGGAACGCGGCGAGGTGGATCCGCGACGGACCGGGATAGAAGGTCTCCCCGCGGGACTCCGCGGCCTCGCGGGCCGCGCTCACTCGGGCACCGAGCTCCTCGATCCGCTTCGTCGGGTCGTCGTTCATCTGACCCTCCTAGGCCAACGGAACCGACTGGCCCGCCTGGACGTAGGCGTGCTCGTGCGCGAGGAGGCCGACGAGTGCGGCGGCGGCGAGCGCCGGCGCGAAGACGGAACCCGCGAAGGGAGCCGCGAGCGAGGCCGCGACGAGCACCAGCCCGAACCAGAAGAAGCCGGCATGCCGGCCGCGGGTCATCTCGTGAACCGCGAGGTGGGCGTGAGCCGTCGGGTGGGCGAGCGTCACCTCGCCCCAGACGAGGGCGAGATGCGCCGCGGTTGAGGCGGCCAGCCAGACGGCCAGTGTCGGGACGGCGCCGGGCTCGACGACCGCGGCGACGAGCATCGTCACGGCCGAACCGGCGAGGGCGGCCTGGACGGCGAGATGCGCCGGCAGGAGCGAGCTCTGCCAGAGGTCCCGAGCCTTGGCCTGGGCGAAGAGGTAGGCGGTGTAGATCGCGGTTGCGAGCGCAAACGGGGCGCCAACCCAGGCGAGCGCCTCCGGCGCGCCGGCCATTCCGGGAGCGCTGCCGGCCCCCAGCAGCTCGGCGGCATTCGACGCGAAGTGGAGGACGAGCACGATCGTGAAGCCCGTGATGAAGACCGCGCCCCGCACGAGCCAGGAGCGCCACTGCGGGCGCTGGAAGAGCTTGACGAAGCGCGTCGGGTGCTCGAGATCGGCGATGAGGAGCAGCCCGGTGAGGGCGAGGAAGGCCCCGCCGACCATCGGCGCGGACCACATCCAGATCGGGCTGGAAGCGGAGACGACCCCCGTCAGCAGCAGGAGCAGCGGTACGAGGTAGCCGCCTGCGGCGATCCCCTTCGTCCACGTGTAGAGACTGACGCGCCAGTCCCACGGCGCATGGTGGGGCACATCGTAGGCGAGGACCGCGGCCGCGCTGCTGTTCCAGCCGTGCGAAGGGCGGTCGCCGGGGTGGCCGCTGTTGACCAGCTGCCCGCCGTCGACGAGTTCGCTCCACATGAACGTCCCGCCCCCGGGTCGTCGTGCCGCGAGTGGATCGAGCGTCGCCTGGTGGGCGCCCTTGTAGAAGAGGTTGGGGCGAGTCTCCTTCTCGGGGCGCCGGACGCTGACCGGCTCCCGCTGGACGATCGCGGCCACGCGCGACGAGGCATCCTGGACGTCGCCGACGAGGATCGCCTGGGTCGGGCAGACGACGACGCACGCGGGCTCGAGCCCGACGTCGAGTCGATGGGCGCAGAAGTTGCACTTCTCTGCCGAGTGATCCTCGGGGTTGATGAAGATCGCGTCATACGGGCAGGCGGCGATGCAGGCCTTGCAGCCGATACAGGCAGACTTGTCGAAGTCGACGATGCCGTCCGGCCGCTGGAACATCGCGGCCGTCGGGCAGGCGGCGACACACGGCGCATCCGAGCACTGATTGCAGCGCGTCACCTGGAATGCCCGACGCGCCTGGGGGAATACCCCGACGTCGACCGCCTTGACATATGTCCTCGTGACGCCGAGGGGCACCTCGTTCTCGGACTTGCAGGCGGTCGTGCAGGCGTGACAGCCGATGCATCGGGTCTGGTCGATGACCTTGACCCATCTCGAGCCGGGGGCGTCCAGCTGGATGAGCGGTCGGGGCGCTGTCTGGGCGTCGACGGTCACCGCGGCGGGCGAAGGCCTCGAGGCTGACGACATCGCCATCGCCGCGCCGCTCCTCAGGCCGAGAGTGCCTGAGCGCGCGTCCGGACGCTGTCGCAGACCGTGACGCACAGGGCCTCGATCGTCGGGTCCGAGATGGAGTAACGGACGCTCTTGCCGAGGCGCCTCCGCCGGACGATGCCGCTGTCCCGCAATCGAGCCAGGTGCTGGGAGGCGTTGGCCATCGTCGTGCCGGTCGCGTCCGCGACCTCCTGGACCGAGGACTCTCCGAGATCGTGGAGGGTGCGCACCACCCTGAGCCGCGTTGGGTCGCCCAGCAGCGCGAAACGGCGGGCGACTTCCTCGACGAGCGAATCCGGAAGGACGGTCATCGTGGCGCCGGACGATACCATCACTCAATCAATCAAGCAAGTGTTTGGGGGCTGAGGACCTCAGGCCAGGCCCGCCCGAGTTGACGGCCAGCGTATGGTTCATTTAGTTATGCCTAAACGTCACGATCCTTGAGCGTGGGGCGAGGCAGGCCGGTGGCCGACGTCGCCGTGGACCGGCAGTTCGCCGAGGAGATGAGCGTCCTCGGGGAAAGGCTCGGCTTGCCGCCGATGGTTGCTCGCGTGCTGGGCTG
This sequence comes from Candidatus Limnocylindrales bacterium, assembly GCA_035759195.1. Taxonomy (GTDB): domain Bacteria; phylum Chloroflexota; class Limnocylindria; order Limnocylindrales; family CSP1-4; genus CF-46. Next base: position 2,235 of record DASTVH010000153.1, on the reverse strand, counting down.
GCTGCTGATCTGCGACCCACCGGCACAGTCGCTCGGCGAGATGGCAGCGGCGCTGCGGGTGAGCCGCGCATCGATCAGCATCGCCACTCGCCTGCTCGCCGGCACGGGGCTCATCCGTCGAACCGCCGTGCCGGGGGCACGCGGCTACCACTTCGAGATCGAGCCCGGGGCCTTCACCCGGCTCAACGGCCGCGAGCAGTTCGGACTGCTGCGCCGGCAGCTCGAGCGTGGGCTGGCGATCCTGCCCGATCCGGAAGGCCCGCGGGCCGGGCGGCTGCGCGAGGCCCGCGACTTCTACGCCTTCGTGGAGCGAGAACTCCCGATTCTGGTCGAGCGCTTCCGCGCCGAACAGATGGGAGGGGAAAGGATGGCATCCGATGCCTTCGGTGATCGAGACCGAGAGACTGACCAAGCGCTACGGCAAGCGGCGCGGGCTTGACGGCCTGGATCTCGAGGTCCGCGAAGGCGAGGTCTTCGGCTTCCTCGGACCAAACGGGGCCGGCAAGACGACGACGATCCGCCTGCTGCTCGACCTGATCCGACCCACCAGCGGGAGCGCGCGCGTCCTCGGCCAGGACCCGCGGGCCGCCGGCAGGGCGTTACGGCGTCGGCTCGGCTATCTCGCAGGTGACTTCGTGGTCGAGGGCAACCAGTCGGCGCAGGAGCTGTTGACGTTCCTCGGCAACCTGCGAGGCGGGGTGGCCGGACAGCGGGTGGATCGCCTGGCCGACCGGCTCGACCTGGACCTGCGTACGCGCATCAGGAGCCTATCGAAAGGCAACCGCCAGAAGGTCGGCCTGATCCAGGCGTTCATGCACGAGCCGGAGCTGCTGATCCTGGACGAGCCATCGAGCGGGCTCGACCCGCTCGTCCAGCAGACGTTTCTCGAGCTCGTGCGGGAGGCCAGGGCCAACGGCCAGACCGTGTTCATGTCGTCGCACGTCCTGTCCGAGGTCGAGCAGAGCGCCGATCGGGTCGGCATCGTGCGCGAGGGCCGAATGATCGCGGTCGAGGGCTTCGAGCAGCTCCGCGCGCGGGCCGTCCGACGAGTCGAGATTCGCTTCGACGAGCCGGTTCCGGCGGTCGCCTTCACCAACCTCTCGGGCGTCACCGACATCCGGGTCGACGGGACGGTCCTGCGCTGCCTGATGACCGGCCGCGCAGATGAGCTCGTCAAGGCGGCCGCGCGCTATCCCGTCGCGACGATCCTTGCCGAGGAGCCGGACCTCGAGGAGCTCTTCTTCACGCTCTACCGGGGCGAGGAGGCGTCCGATGCTGCGTAACGTCTTCCTCAAGACGCTGTGGGACATGCGGCGGGCCCTGCTGGGCTGGGCCATCGGCATCACCGCGGTGGGCGTGCTGTACGCCGCCTTCTACCCCGCCATCCGGACCCCCGAGTACGAGGAAATGATGGAGAGCTTTGCTCCCGAGATCATGGAGGCGCTCGGTTTCACCGCGATCACGACGCCGGTCGGGTACCTCGGCTCGACGACGTTCGGCCTGCTCGGCCCCATCCTCATCATCATCTTCGGCACGTGGTTCGGGACGAAGGCCGTGGCCGGCGACGAGGACGCGGGCAAGCTCGACGTGCTCCTCACCCATCCCGTGAGCCGCTGGCAGCTTGTCGCCGAGCGACTCGGGTCGCTCGTGGTGGCCGCGACGCTGATCTGCATCGCTCTCTTCGGCGCCCTGCTCGGCATCTCCGGCTTCGCCGAATTCACCGAGGTCGGCGTGGCCAACCTGCTGGCGGCCTCGATCCACCTCGCCGCGCTCGGCATCCTGTTCGGTGGACTGGCCCTTGCGGTCGGTGCCGCTACTGCGAGCCGTGCCACCGCGGTCGCGGTCGTAGCGATCGTCGGGATCGTCGCCTACTTCGGCAACACCATGGCGTCGCGAATCCCGGAGCTGGGCGTGCTCCGCGACATCTCGCCGTTCCACTTCTACTCGGGCGGCTCGCCGCTGGCCAACGGTCTGCAGGCGGCCGACCTGGCAGTCCTGCTCCTCACGTCGGTCCTGCTAGTCGTGGGGGGCGGGCTTGTGTTCAATCGGCGGGACGTCGCGGTCTGAGGGCTCGGGCTCGGTCAGGCACGCCCCTGCGAACCGGCGTCAAGCACCTCGCGGGCCCATTGGTACGCGGCCGCGGTCGCCGGGAAGCCGGCGGTCGGGACGGCGATCGCGATGGCGTGGAGAAGGTCTTCGGCTGCGATCCCCTCCCGGAGCCCGCGCCGGACGTGG
>DASTVH010000152.1:0-8621 GCA_035759195.1 Candidatus Limnocylindrales bacterium | reverse complement strand
TCGGCGGGTCGTCCGAGTCTAGCAGGTGGCCCTTCGCCGCCGATCACCAGCCGGGGCTCGGCGGGGCGGCCCGGGACGGCCGCTCGGCCGCCGGTGCTATCCTCCCCGCGACCCGACCCCTCGACGGAGGAATCCGAACCGACGATGGCGAAGCGTTCGCGGACCGCCGGCCGGCCCGGCCAGCGCCGACCGCTCCAGCGCACGGGCCCGCGGCCCGCTCCGACGCCTGCCCGGGCGTCCGCCCCCAGCCGCCCGCCCGGTTCGCTCACGCCCGAGGAGGAGGCCCGCGCCGCCGAGCTCGAGGCCCAGATCCTCGCCGACGAGAAGGCGGCCGAGGAGGCTCGCAAGGCAGGATCGCGTGCACGGGCGACCGAGGGTGCGCTCTATTCGTCGGCGCCGCTCGCGGTTCGGGCGGCCGAGGAGTACGGCTACGTCCGTCGGGACGTCCGGCGGATCGCCGTCGTCGGCGGCTTCCTGCTGGGGATCATGGCCGCCCTCTACATCGTGGTGAACCTGACCCAGGCGGTCTAGGTTCCGGATCGCGGGCGGCGCGGCCCGCGTACCATCGGTCCATGCCATCCCGGCGCTCCCCTGCCCGACCGTCGGGCGCCAGGCCCGAGCCGCTCTTCAAGCCGCCGCCCGAGCAGCAGCCGCTCGCCGCCCGGATGCGCCCGCGCAACCTCGAGGAGTTCGTCGGCCAGGAGCACCTCGTCGGCGAGCGCGGACCGCTCCGACGTAGCGTCGCGCGAGGGCACCTGGCGAGCCTTCTGCTCTGGGGACCGCCGGGGACCGGCAAGACGAGCCTCGCCCGGCTGCTCGCCGGCGAGATCGGGGCGCACTTCTCGACGCTGTCGGCGGTCATGTCGGGCGTCGTCGAGGTCCGCGCGATGATCGCCGAGGCGCAGGAGCGGCTGGCCCTGCACCAGCAGCGGACGGTCCTCTTCATCGACGAGATCCACCGCTTCAACAAGGCCCAGCAGGACGCACTCCTGCCGCACGTCGAGGACGGCACCGTCACGCTGATCGGAGCGACGACCGAGAACCCCTACTTCGAGGTCAACACGCCGCTCCTGTCGCGGATGCGGGTCTGGCGCCTGGAGCCGCTGGCCGACGAGGACGTCGCGACGGTCGTCCGCCGGGCGCTGGCCGACGGGGACCGAGGTCTCGCCGGCGCCTTCGGGCCCGACGGCGGCGTCGCCCTCGTCGACGACGCCTTCGACCATCTCGTCTCGCTCGCCGGAGGCGACGCGCGGGCGGCCCTGAACGTCCTCGAGGGAGCCGTCGCCCTGGCCGAGGCGGAGGGCGTCCGAGATGCGGCCGGCCACGTCGCGCCCCGCCTCGAGGACGTCGAGTCGGCCGCCCAGCAGCGGATCCTCGGCTACGACCGGGCCGGCGACGGCCATTACGACACGGTGTCGGCGTTCATCAAGAGCCTCCGCGGCAACGACCCCGACGCGGCGCTCTACTGGCTCGCGGCGATGATCGCAGCCGGCGAGGACCCCAAGTTCGTCGCCCGGCGGCTGATCATCGCGGCGTCGGAGGACGTCGGCAACGCCGATCCGCGGGCGCTCCAGGTCGCGGTCGCCGCCGGCCAGGCGCTCGACTGGATCGGCCTGCCCGAAGCCCAGTACGCGCTGGCCCAGGCGACGATCCACGTCGCCGCGTCGCCGAAGTCGGACTCGGTCGGCCGGGCCTACGGCGCGGCGATGGCGGACGTGATCGGCAAGGGTTCCCTGCCCGTCCCGAACCACCTGCGCAGCGCCGGCGACCGGCGGATGAAGCAGCACGGCATCGGCGTCGGATACAGGTTCCCGCACGATTACGAGGGCGACGACGTCGAGCAGCAGTACCTCCCCGACGAGCTCGTCGGGCGTCGCTACTACGTACCCGGCGACCAGGGCTACGAGGCGACGATCGCCGCCCGGATGGCCGCTCGCGATGAGGCGCGGCGCGAGAAGCCCCGCCGGAAGGACCGACCGAACCCGCCGACCGCTTCGATGAGCGACGCGCTGAAGCCCCGCGAGGAGAGTCGCAAGAAGCTCGCCGAGACGCAGAAACGCGACGCCGGCACGGGCTGAGCATTCGTCCCGACCTCGTGCGCGGTCATGTCGAGTACCACGCTGGAACCGCTACTTCGCGATCTCCCACACGTGCCCGGCCGGATCCCGGAATCCCGCGGTGCGGACCCCCCACGGCCGGTCCATCGGGCCGTTGAGGAGCTGCACGCCGCGGCGGCGTAGCTCGTCGCAGATCGCATCGACGTCGTCCACGTCGATCGTGAACTGGAAGCGAGGTCCGGCGTCCGGGCCACCGACCGCTGCCGGCGCGATCAGTTCGGCAGCGGCCGGCGACCGAAGGAGGTTGACGATCGTGTTGCCGAAGTCGAAGACGGCGGAGTCGTCGTCCTCGTACGTCTGGGGTACACCGAAGACCTCGGCGTAGAACCGCTTCGTTGCGGCGAGGTCGTCCACGAACAGGGTGATCGCGCTGATGCCCTTCGGCCACGCGCGGTCAGGAGAGTCGGTCACGCAGTTGGCTCCTTTGTGCGGTCGACGGCATAGCCGACGTAGGTGGTCCCGGACGCGAACATCCGGGATCCGGTCCGGCGCAGGCCGATCGGGGCGACGAGGTTCGGGAAGAACGGCGTCCCGCCTCCGAGCACCACTGGATGGATGACGGGCCGGTACTCATCGATCAGGCCTTGCTCGATGAATTGGGCGGCGAGCGTCGGTCCACCGACGTCGAAGTCGCCGCTGAACTCCTGCCGCAGCTGGGCGAGAACGTCCCGCACGTCTCCCTGGACGAGCCGCGCATTCGGTCCGACCGACGTCAGCGAGGTTGAGAACACGATCTTTGGCGTGGCCTTCCAGATTCGGGCGAACTCGCGCATCACTGGCGTCGAAGCAGGGTCCTCCTCGAGGGTCTCCCAGACGGACATGACCTCCCACAGGCGCCGGCCGTACAGGAACGCGTCGGCCTCCCCGATTCGGTCTTTCCACCAGGAATGGATCTCCTCGTCGACGGTCGCCCAGTCGAGCGAGTGCTCCGGTGTCTCGACGAACCCGTCGAGCGACACGTTCATCGAATAGACCAGCTTGCCCATGGCTCCTCCATCACCGCCTGATCATTCGACTGGGCCTGGGCCCAGAATTCATCGGCGCGTTCCGCGAGCGCGGCTCCGCCGGAGGCTGATCCGCCACCGCGCTCCGAGCCCGGTCAGCGGCGGCGCAGCAGGAACAGCACCCGGGGGCTCTCGGCGATCGGTGCCTCGCGGACGATCTCGAAGCGGCTCGCGGCGGCGGCCCGGAAGCCGTCGAGGTCGTACTCGGCGAAGACGTCGCGGCGGGTCGCGAGGAGGCGGCGGACCATCGGGTCGTCCTTCGGCACGAACTCGACGATCGCCCACGGCGCGAGGTCGGAAAAGAGCCCGAGGATCATCGGCAGCGGCACGTTCCGGCCGATCGCCAGGTGGTGGACGAGGGCGAGGGCCATCACCGCGTCGGCGTCGGCCCGCTCGAGGAGCGAGCGCCGCTCCCGGCCGGCCCAGCCGAGCGCCGGGCTGGGATTCGCGATGTCGGCGACGAGCGGCAGGATGTCGGTCCGGCCCTCGGCGCGAAGCGCCCGGAAGTGGCGTTCGGCAGCGGCCGGGTCGATGTCGAGCGCGACGACCCGCTTGCCGGCCTCGGCCGCGATCCGGCTGAACCGACCGGTGTTGGCGCCGAGGTCCCAGACGTGCGGGCCCGGCACCTCGCGGACGAACGCGTCGACGAGGCGATCCTTGTCCGCGGCGGCCCGCTCGCCGTAGCTCGTGTGCTCCGCGTAGTCGGCCCACTCGGTCCCGGCCGGCCGCCAGTCGAGGCCGGCCACCGTCGCCCGCAGGTTTCGCAGCAGCCCCTCGAGCCGAGCCCGGGTCAGCCTCGTCCGCCGGGCCGTGTCCTCGCCGCCTCCGCCGTCGGCCGCGTCGCCCGCGTGCCGGACCTGCGCCCGGGCGTGGAGGTGGAGATGGGACAGGAGCCCGAAGTTCAGGCGCGTCCGCCACGGCAGGAGGCGGCTCGCGAGGTCGAGTGGGATCCCCTCGGGACCGAGCCGGAGCAGCTCGGCGAGGCGGGCGTCGCGCCGGGCGACGAGGGCGAGCGGCGCGAGGAACTGCTCGCAGTACTGGCGGTAGGCGACCCACGGCGCGCCGTCCTGGTAGCCCTCGAACGAGAGCGAGTCGATGTGGATCGGGCGGGCGTCCCGGAACTGGATGTTGTAGGCGGACGCGTCCTTCAGGCTCCAGCCGGCGGCCAGCGCCTCGAGCTCGATGTCGAGCGTCAGCAGCGCGGCCTCGCGGAGCGCGCCGAACGTCCACTCGTACGGGTAGCTCACGACGTCGATGCGCTCCGGCCGGATGACCGCATGCGCCCCTGGGGCCCGGGCAAGGTCGACGGAGACGGTCTCGTACGGAATCAGCCGTCCGTCCGCGAGGAGCCGCTGCCTGAGCGGGCTCGCCTCGAAGGCATCCCACTCGGCGGCGAACGAGCGCTGGATCTGGCGGTACGGCCGTCCTTCGCGCCAGAAGACGAAGCCGCTCGGATCGCGGAACGAGGCGCCGTCGCGCTGGGCGTCCGACTCCTGGCCGCGGGCCTCTGCGCCGTCGTCGCGGGCGTCCGCGCGGTCGCGGCGGGCGTCGGCGCCGTCGCGGCCCGAGGGGGGCGCCTCGTTCAGGTCAGACGCTGGGTGCGGCGTCGTCATCGCCGCCCGCCGCGTCCCGGCCCGGGGCGCCATCGCCCGGCGCGTCCGGCCTCTCGCCACCGGATCCCCGCAGCGCCCGGAAGGCCCGGGCGATCTGGGAGCGGAGGAAGACCGGGATGGCGATGACGGCCGCGATCGCGGCCTGGATGATCAGGCTGCCTGAGCCCGGGTCGATGTAGGCGAGGAGCGAATCCATGGGGTGGCTCTCCTGCGGACTCGGGATCCGAGCCTCGGAGGATACCGCCGACCGCGAATCCGGGTCAGTCGGCGGAATCGACGATCCGGTCGGTGATGTCCTCGAAGTCGTAGATGTGGTCGTTGTCGGGCCAGGTGAAGTTCCGGTCGGGCAATGGCGGCAGGTCCGCTCCGAAGTACTCCCGGAACACGAGCCGGAAGGTGTTGACCGAGCTGAACGTGTCCGGCAGTTCGACATCGACGCCCGGCAGGTACATCGCGACGAGGTTCCCCAGCCGGATCCGGAAGTACTCCGGCGTCCGCTGCACGCAATCGACCGACTGGCACATCAGCGGTCCCTCGTCACCTTCGATGATGACGATCGGGTGCGACTCGGGCGGCCCCGAGAGCAGGTCGTCGACGATCTCCTTGATCCGGGCGTTCGTGAACGCGAGGTGGGCGGCGTAGAGGTCGCGCTCAGGCATCGCCTTGGCCTCCTCCTCGGCGAGCGGCGAGCCGTCCGCCCTGAAGACGTACGGGTCGTGCGGCAGGAGGATGTGGGCGAAGACGAACTTCGGGCCCGGCGCGGTCGCGACGCGGTGGAGCTGGCGGAACCCGAACAGGTTGCCCTCGCGGTGCCGGTCGCGGATCGTCGACTCGGGCTCCTTGATGCCCCGCAGCCGGTCGAACGCGGGCATGATCGTGGTGTCGTTGAGAACCGTCTCGAACTCGCTCACGTCGCCGAACGAGAGGTTCTCGTCGGCGATCGGGACCGATCGGGTCGGGCCGAACCACGAGCCGATCTGGTAGTAGGTGTACCCCTGCGACTTGAGGAACCGGCCGACCTCGTGGTCGCGGATCATGTCCTGGGCCGGCGTCCGGTCGCCCGAGACGCGGCCGACCTCCCGGGTCAGGTTGTCGAGATACTGCATGTTGAGCGTCGCCGCCAGCGAGAAGTCGGTCGCCCGGTAGTTCGCGTGGCTGTCGGCCGGGACCTCGAAGCCGCGGTCCTCGAGCCAGCCGTAGAGGTCGTTGTCGGTGATGCGGAAGCGGCGTTCGAGCGCGTCGGCCGAGCCGTAGCGATCGAACACGAGGAAGTAGATGTCCCGGCCGGCACCGATGCCGGTCGGGGCCGCGACCGGCGACGCCAGCGAGACCGGCCCGCGACCCGCTCGGGAGAGCTCGTACGGCACGATCGTCGCGCCGACCATGAGCGCGAGGACGATCGCCACGACGTTCAGGCCCGCGGTCACCTGGGGGATCGACGCGCGGGCCCGGAGGGCATAGACGAACGTTGCGACGACGAGCAGCCCCCACGCGCCGACCTGGGCCGCATCGTCGAGCCCGATGTCGGCGAGGTAGCCGGCCACGTGCCCGAAGCCGAAGAAGGCCGCCACGATCGCCGTCGCGACGATCGCGCCCTTGCGCAGGTCGCGCAGGACGAGGGCCGCGACGAGGGTCACCCCGGCGGCGGCCAGCACGCCTCGGGCAAGCGGCGCCGCGGCATCGATCGGCAGGACCTCGTCGAGGTTCACCGAGTACAGGTAGAGGACCGCGTACGCCGCAAGAAGGAGCGGGTGGAGCGGGAAGCGGCTCAGGAGGGCCACCGACGGTGAGCCGGAACGAGCATCGCCGCATGGTACGCGGCTCCCCCGGAACGCGCGTCCGACGGCTGCCTCGGCGCGGCTCGCCGCCGGCGCAGGTGGACCGCCGCGCCTAGCGTTCGATCCGGACGTCGAGGAAGTGCGTCGCGCAGCTGATGCACGGGTCATAGGACCGGATCAGCTGCTCGAGGCGGTGGGTGGCCTCCTCGTGCGGCAGGTCGAGGACCGACGGCGCGAACGACGCCAGGTCGGCCTCGATCGCCGCCTGGTTCTGGCTCGTCGGCGGTACGATCTGGGCGCCGGCGACACGTCCTCGCTCGTCGATCTCGTAGCGATGGAACAGCAGGCCCCGCGGCGCCTCGGTCGCCCACGCGGCGCGGCCCGGCCGCGGCGTCCAGGCAACTTTCGGCCGGGCCGGCCGGGTGTAGCCGTCGATCAGGTCGCGGGCCTCGGCGCAGGCGTGGAGCAGCTCGACCGCGCGGGCGGCGATCGACCAGTAGATGTTCGTCCGGATCAGCTCGGCGAGGCCGGTCTCGGCGAGCGCCTCGGCGGCGAGCGGATGGAGCTGGCCGCCGGCGAGCGAGATCCGGGCCGCCGGCCCGAGGAGGTAGACGCCGCCGTCGTGGGTCCGCGCCTGGAGGGCGTTCGTGCCCTCGACGTGGATCTCCTCGAACGCCTCGTCCCAGCGGTCGACCGGCAGGTCGACGCCGTCGGTCGAGACGATCCGGCCCTCGTTGTAGGGGTACTCGTCGGGGTGGACGAGCGAGACGAGCCGCGGTTCGCGGGCGAACTCGGGCGCGCGCAGGCCGGCGACCATCCGGACCGTCTCCCGGGCGCCTTCGACGGCGGCGTCGAGCTCGCGCCGGAGGTCGTCGAGCGCGGCCCGTGTGGGCATCTTCGAGAAGCCGCCGACGCGGACGCTGATCGGATGGACGGCACGCCCGCCGAGCAGGGCCAGGATCCGGTTGCCGACCTTCTTGATCGCGAGGCCTCGCTCGACGATCTGGCGGTGGTCGGCGGCCATCGCAATGGCCGACGGATACCCCAGGAAGTCCGGCGCGTGGAGCAGGTAGATGTGGAGCGCATGGCTCTGGATCCACTCGCCGCAGTAGAGCAGCCGGCGCATCGCCCGCACGGCCGGGTCCACGGTGATCCCGAAGCCGTGCTCGAAGGCGTGGACGGCACTCATCTGGTAGGCGACCGGGCAGATGCCGCAGATCCGGGCGACGATGTCGATGACCTCGTCGGGCGTCCGGCCCACGACGAGCTGCTCGAAGTAGCGGGGCGCCTCGAAGATCGCGAGGCGGGCCTCGACGACGTCGCCGTCGCGGACGCGCAGCCGGAGCGTGCCCTCGCCCTCGACCCGGGTCAGGTAGGCGACGTCGAAGTCGTGGTCGATGCCCGACACGGGGACGGTCGTCTCGACGATGTGCGAGCCGTCGGGCGCGTGGGTGCCATGCATCAGGGGGTCCCTCTCGAACCGCCGACCGCGGCCGGCGGTTCGGCGGCGGATTCGCCGCGTCCCGGCTCGCGGGTCCGGGTGCCGCCGAGCTCGGTCACGACCGTGCGGAACGGCTCGGCCCAGGCGGTGAAGCCGGCGAAGAGCCGACCGACGTCCGCCGGGCGGCCGTCCATCAGGAAACGCGACGCGAGCGACGTGGCGTTCGCCAGCTCCTTCGGCCCGAAGCAGGCGTAGCAGCCGCGGCCGTATGCCGGGCAGAGCGCGCCGCAGCCGGCCTGGGTGACCGGCCCGAGGCACGGCACGCCCTCGGCGACGAGGATGCAGACGTTGCCCCGCCGCTTGCACTCGACGCAGACCGCTTCCTCCCGGATCTGCGGGCGGCGACCGATGACGAGGGCGGCGAGGACCTCACGCAGCTGGTCGAGGCTGACCGGGCAGCCGAAGAGCTCGAGATCGACCTCGACGTGGTCGCGGATCGGGGTCGCGGTCGCGAGCGAGTCGATGTACTCCGGGTGGGGATAGACCGCGGCCCGGAACGCATCGTGGTCGGCCCAGTTGCGGAGCGCCTGGATGCCGCCGGAGCTGGCGCACGCGCCGATCGTGACGAGCGTCTTCGCCTTGGACCGGAGATCGACGATCTCGCGAGC
>DASTVH010000151.1:0-14753 GCA_035759195.1 Candidatus Limnocylindrales bacterium | reverse complement strand
TGAACGCCGGACCCGGGGCGGCGGTCGTCGACGAGTCGGCGGTTCGGAACGCCCTCGACGAGGTCGCGGATCCCGAACTCCCCGTCGTCTCGATCACGGATCTCGGCATGGTCGAGCGGGTCGAGGTGGGCCCCGGCGGGATCACCGTCGAGCTGCTGCCAACGTTCGTCGGCTGCCCGGCGCTCGAGTTGATCCGGACCGCCGTCGAGGACCGGCTCGCCGCGTTCGGTCGAACCGTCTCGGTCGACCACGCGTTCCGGGTGCCATGGACGTCGGCGCGGATCACCGCCCGCGGCCGCGATCGCCTCCGGGCTGCCGGGATTGCGCCGCCGATCGACGACCCGTCGCAGGCCCGCTGCCCGCACTGCGGATCGACCGACGTCGCACTGGACAACCTCTTCGGGCCGACGCAGTGCCGGTCGGTCCATTACTGCCGGCACTGTCGTCAACCGTTCGAGTCGCTCAAGGCCGTATGACGCCTGGCGAGCCTCGGCGGTCCGTGGCGAACGCATCGACCTGATGGCCCGCGAGATCGGCGACGTCGTCGGTGTCGTCGGCGCCGGGACGATGGGCGCCGGAATCGCCCAGCTCGCGCTCGAGGCCGGGCACGAGGTCCTCCTCCACGACGTCGACGAGGCCGCGATCGAGCGCGGGCGCGAGCGCATCCGCGAGGGCCTCGCCCGACGAGCCGCCCGTCTCGAACTCGACCCCGCCACGATCGACGACTGGGTGGACGGCCGCCTGGCCGGCCTCCGGCACGCCCACACGATCGACGCCCTGGCCGGTGAGGCCGGCATCGCGATCGAAGCGGCGATCGAGGATCTCGCGCTCAAGCAGACGATCTTCCGGGCGCTCGACGCGGCCGGGAGCCCCGAGTCGATCCTCGCGACGAACACGAGCGCGCTGTCGGTCACCGCGATCGCCGCGGCGACGACCCACCCGGAACGCGTCCTCGGCCTCCACTTTTTCAACCCGGCGCCGGTCATGCCCCTCGTCGAGCTGGTCACGACCGAGGCGACCGAACCCGCCGTCGCCGATCGAGCCGAAGGGATCGTCGCGGCGTGGGGCAAGACCGTGGTCCGCTGCAGCGACGCGCCCGGCTTCATCGTCAACCGGGTCAATCGACCGTTCACGATCGAGGCCCTGCGGATCCTCGAGGCGGGCGAGGCCTCGATCGACGAGATCGACCGGGCGATCCGCGCGGCCGGCTACCCGATGGGACCCTTCCAGCTCATGGACCTCACCGGCATCGACGTCAACCTTGCCGCCGCGACCGGCGTGTGGGGCCGTCTCGGCCGGCCGGATCGTCTCCGACCTTCACCGATTCAGGAGCGTCTCGCCGCGGCGGGCCGCCTGGGCCGCAAGTCGGGGACCGGCTTCTACGACTACGCGGACGGACGGCGCGGCGAACCCGCCGCCGACTTCGCGTCCGGGCAACGGCCGGAAGGCTCGGAGCCGAACATCGTCGGCCGGATCGAGGACGCGATCGCCCGCGAAGCCGCCCTGGCCGTCGAGGACTCCGTCGCGACGGCTGACGCCGTCGCCCTGGCCCTGAAGCTCGGAGCGGGCCATCCCCGCAGCCCCTTCGATCGGACGTCTCGGCCCGAGCCCTGAACCACGGGCCCGCCCCTGGCGTTCGGCCGGTGGCTGGCTGCCCGTTCGCTCGATGGCGGGTATGCTTCCCGGCCACGCCGGACGGGCGCACCCAGCGTCTCGCCACGGCCGGGGAGGACACCATGATCAACCGCTTCAGGGGCTTGACGCTGGCCGTCATCGCCCTGGTCGCTTCCCTCGCGGCATGCAACACGGCCACCACGTCCGGGTCGCCGGCCGCATCCGCGGCCGCGCCGACCCAGGCGCCGCCGAGCGCCGCCTCGCAGGCACCGTCGGCCTCCGCCGATGCGCTGCCGTCCTTCGATCTCGGCAGCTTCGCGATCCCGAGCTTCGGCGGTGCAGACGATCTCGAGGCGATGCTGCCGAGCGAGATCTGCGGCGCGACGACCCAGAAGTTCAGCATGTCCGGCGAGGACTTCGAGGCGTTCGCCGACGACGCCGAGTTCAGCGCGACGCTCGAGGGCCTCGGCAAGACGGCCGCCGACGTCTCGTTCGCTATTTCGGCCCCGACGACCGGCGACCTCGACTGCGGCGCGGGTGTCTTCCGGATCAGCGGCGCGGACACGGCCCGGCTCCAGGAGGCCTATCTCGCGGCATCGGAGAACGAGGGTGGGACGTACACGGCCGCCACGATCGGCGGCAAGAACGTCTTCATCATCACCGCGACCGGTGAAACCGGGAAGCAGTACGTCTACTTCAAGGGCGACGCGGTCCTCTTCGCCCAGGCGCCCGACGACGCGACGGCAGGGGAGATCCTCGCGCTGCTGCCCTGACGTCACGCCGCAGCGAGGCGGGTGTACCGCCGCCGCCTGCGGGCCGAAGGACGGTACCGGCCTACAATCGGTCCATGAGCCGAGACCTGCAGCGACCGCTCCGCGAGGCATGGATCGTCGAGGCCGTCCGGACGCCGATCGGCCGCTACGGCGGCGCGCTCGCGAGCGTCCGCCCGGACGACCTCGCCGCCGCCGTGATCGCCGCGGTCGTCGAGCGATCGGGGATCGACCCGGCGCTGATCGAGGACGTCATCCTCGGCTGCGCCAACCAGGCCGGCGAGGACAACCGCGACGTCGCCCGGATGGCCGCGCTGCTCGCGGGCCTGCCGATCGAGGTCGGCGGGCTGACGGTCAACCGGCTCTGTGGGAGCGGCCTCCAGGCGATCAACTCGGCGGCCCATGCGATCGCGGTCGGCGACGGCGACGTCTTCATCGGCGGCGGCGTCGAATCGATGACGCGGGCACCCTACGTCATGGCCAAGGCCGAGGCAGCCTGGGATCGCGGGCCGCGCGAGATGTTCGACACGACGCTCGGCTGGCGGTTCGTGAATCCGAAACTGGCCGAGAAGCACCATCCCTACTCGATGGGCGAGACCGCCGAGAACGTCGCCCAGCAATGGGAGGTCGGCCGAGACCTCCAGGACGGCTTCGCACTCGGCTCGCAGCAGAAGGCGGTGGCGGCGATCGAGGCGGGCCGCTTCGACGGCCAGATCGTCCCGATCAGCGTGCCCCAGCGGAAGGGCGATCCGGTCGTCGTGAGCCGCGACGAGCATCCCCGTGCCGATACGTCGGCCGAGGCGCTCGGAAAGCTACGGCCGGCCTTCCGTGAGGGCGGGACGGTCACCGCGGGCAACAGCTCCGGGATCAACGACGGCGCGTCGGCGGTGCTCCTCGTCGAGGCCGAGCGCGCTCGCGAGCTGCGCCTCCGCCCCATGGCCCGCATCGTCTCGACCGCAGTCGCCGGGGTGGACCCAGCCGTCATGGGCATCGGCCCGGTGCCCGCCTCGCGAAAGGCGCTCGCGCGGGCGGGGATCGGCGCGACCGATCTCGACCTCGTCGAGCTCAACGAGGCGTTCGCCTCGCAGTCGATCGTGTGCATCAACGAGCTGGGCCTCGACCCGGCCAAGGTCAACGTGAACGGCGGAGCGATCGCACTGGGCCACCCGCTCGGCGCGAGTGGAGCCCGGCTCGTGACGATGCTCGTCCACGAACTGGAGCGGACCGGCGGCCGCTACGGCCTCGCGACGATGTGCATCGGCGTGGGCCAGGGGATCGCGACGGTCGTCGAGCGCATCGAGGGCTGACCCCATCGTGCGCCGGGCGGCGCATGAATTTCGGCGCGACGCTTGTCGGAATCGGTTGCCGTGCGTACGATTGAGCCATCGACGGGCACGCTCGCGCAACGGCATCATCTCTTGAATCCGCGACAGCCCTCCGAGGAGGAACCGAACTCATGATGGAAACCCAGCCGACCGTCGTCAGCCTGACGGACGCCGCGGCGTCGAAGCTGCGGGAGCTGACGGCGGAGGAGACGAACCCGGAGATCGGTCTGCGGGTCTACGTCTACAGCGGCGGTTGCTCGGGCTTCCGCTACGGGATGATGCTCGAGGACGCGCCGACGGCGGAGGACAGGATCCTCGAGGCGAACGGCGTCAAGGTCTACGTCGACGGCAACAGCGTCGATCTCCTCACGGGTTCCCAGATCGACTACGTCGACACGCTGATGGGCGCCGGCTTCACCGTGAACAACCCGAACGCGGTCGCCGCCTGCGGCTGCGGCTCGAGCTTCCGGACGGCCGACGACGCAGGCACCGCTCGCTCCTGCGCCCACTGACGATCCCGCTTCGACGACCCACGCCGCCGGGACCGCCCGGCGGCGTTTTCGTTTCCACCTAGACTGGCCGGGACCCCCAGCCGCGCCGCACGGGGACGCCCTCATGGAGCTCCCGCTCTTCCCGTTGCACACCGTCCTCTGCCCCGGCATCGCGCTCCCGCTCCACATCTTCGAGGAGCGCTACCGCGAGATGGTCCGGCACTGCCTCGACACCGCCTCGCCGTTCGGGGTGACCCTGATCACCGAAGGTCGGGAGGTCGGCGCCGGATCGATCTCCTTCGCCCGGCTCGGGACGATGGCCGAGATCCGCCAGGTCGGGCGCTACCCGGACGGGCGCTTCGACCTGCTCGTGGTCGGGACGCGGCGGTTCACGATCGAATCGGTCGTGGCGGACGAGCGGCCGTACCTCGTCGGCGACGTGACCGAGCTCGACGAGCCGATCGGCGACGAGGAGCTGGCCGGGAGCCTCGCGAACCGGGCGACGCGACGGTTCGTCCGGTACCTCGAATTGCTCCAGCCGCGGGACGGCGAGACGGCCGAGGAGATCGACGTCCGCGTCGAGATCGAGACCGAGGTCGCGGGGGAAGGGTCGCCCGGCAGCGACGACCCGTCGCTCCTCGCCGACGAAGGGCCCGAGCGGCGCGTCGTGATCCCCGACGACCCGACGACGCTCTCGTACCTGCTCGCCGGCATCCTCCAGGTCGAGCTGCCGCGGCGCCAGGCGCTGCTCGAGGCCGAGACGACGGAGGATCGGCTGCGCGAGCTGCTTGTGTTGATCGAGCGGGAGATCGCACTCCTGGGGCGGCGCTGGCGCGCGTTCACGCCCGGTCCCGCCGGCCTGGGTCCGCGCCGCAGCTGAAGGGCCTGGCCTCATCGTCGGCGACGATCCGGGCCCGGTGCTCACGGGGTGATCCGCGCGCGGCACGAGTCGTCGCAGGGCTACCCTCGAGCTGAAGACGAACGGTGCTAGCGGGCCTCGAACGAGCGCTTCGAGAGACCGTAGAAGTAGCCCTCGATCGTGAACTCCGGCTTGTCGTCGGGCTTCGCGACCGCGCCGAGCGTCACGAAGAGCGGCGCAAAGTGCTCGACGGTCGGGTGGGCGTAGGGCATGCCCGGCGCCTTCTCCCGGAACGCGAACAGCTCGTCGAGGTCGCCCCGTTCGAGGGCTTCGGTCGCCCAATGGTCGAAGTCGATCGACCACTGCGGCGCGCCCGGTTTCCCGAGGAAGTACTCGTGGATGAACGGCAGGCCGTGGGTCAGGAAGCCGCTGCCGACGATGAGAACGCCCTCGTCGCGGAGCGGCGCCAGTCGGCGCCCGACCTCGAAGAGGCGGCGCGGGTCCAGATCGGGCATCGACATCTGGAGGACCGGGATGTCCGCGTCCGGGTACATCGCCTTGAGCGGCACCCACGCGCCGTGGTCGAGGCCGCGTGTCTCGCGGTCGAGGATCGGCTCGGTCGCCGGCATGAGACCCTTCACCTTCGCGGCGAGGCCGGGTGCGCCGGGAGAGTCGTACCTCATCGCGTAGTAGTGTTCGGGGAAGCCGTAGAAGTCGTAGACGAGCGGCACCGGCCGCGTCGCGCTCAGGGCCATCGGCGCGGTCTGCCAGTGGGCACTCACGATGAGGATCGCCGAAGGCCGCGGCATCTTCTCGGCCCAGCCCCGCAGCTCGCCCATCCACTCCGCGTCCTCGAGCAGCGGCGGAGCGCCGTGACCGAGGTAAATTGCCGGCAGCGGCCGATCGGCGCCGGCGGCTTGACTGTTGGTCGCTGGTAAATCAGTATTGCTCACAGATGCAATATGCCACCAAGTCAGCGAGAGGTCAAGCCGCGATGCCCGAACCGACGACCCAGCCGCGGCCGCCGGTCGGCCGGGAAATCCGCCGATGGCGGCGAACGCGCGGGCTCACGCTCGCGCAGGTCTCCGGGACGAGTGGGCTCAACGTGGGCTACCTGTCGCAGATCGAGAACGAGAAGGCGCTCCCCTCGCTCGACGCGCTTGTCGCGATCGCGGCCGCCCTGGACGTGCCCGCCGCCTGGCTCCTGCTCGACTCGTCGTCGGCGCCGCGGGTCGTGCGGGCCACCGAGCGGCCCCGGATCTCGGCCGGCCCCGCTGAGGCGACCGAGGTCGACGGCGGCACGTCGCGAGATCTGTGCATCATCGAGGCGGTCGTCCCGCCCGGCCACCAGACCGGGGTCCACGCCCATAACGGCGACGAGCACCACGTCGTCCTGACGGGCCGGTTTCGGATGACGCAGGGCGACCACGTCGTCGAGATCGGACCGGGCGACTATCTCGCCTGGGATCCGGCCGTGCCTCACGACGTCGAGAACGTCAGCGACGAGCCGGGACGCGTGCTGATCATCTATCCGCGCCACCGGCGACCCGCCGGCCCGCCGGCCGCCGACTCGGAACGGTGAGAAGGATCACCCTGACGACGACCGGCCGGAAGACGGGACAGCCGCGGAGGGCGACGCTCTACGCGTTCGAGGACGGCGACGGCCTCGTCGTCGTCGGGTCGCTGGCCGGCGCCGCGAGGGATCCCGGCTGGGCGCACAATCTGCGGGCCGAGCCGGCGGCGACGGTCGGTGAGGGCCGCCGGGTGCGTCCGGTCAGGGCCCGGGAGGTCGAGGGCGACGAGCGCGATCGGCTCTGGGAGCTGGTCTGTGCGGGGTTCCCGATGTACCGGACCTACCAGCGTCGGACGAAGCGGCTGATCCCGCTCTTCATGCTCCAGCCGGTCGGCGAGGACCGAGGAGCGTCGCGGATCGGGCGCGCCACGAGATCGGGCGACGCCGTCACTCGCTGAAGCGCTCCTCCTTCCACGGGTCGGCGCTGTTGTTGTAGCCGTAGCGCTCCCAGAAGCCGAGCTGGTCGTGGTCGAGGAACTCGAGGCCGCGGATCCACTTCGCGCTCTTCCAGAAGTAGCGCTTCGGGACGAGGAGGCGGAGCGGCCAGCCGTGCTCCCTCTCGAGCTCCTCACCGCCGAACGTGTCGGCCAGGAGGACGTCGTCGTCGTCGAGGACGTCGAGTGGCAGATTCGCCGTGTAGCCCTGCTCGCTGTGGGCGACGACGTGCGTCGCGTTCGGCCGGACCTGGGCGAGGCGCAGGACCTCCTGGATCGGGACGCCCTCCCAGTCGGTGTCGAGCTTCGACCAGCGTGTGACGCAGTGGATGTCGGTATGAACCGTCTTTCGAGGCAGCTCCTTGAACTGCTGCCACGTCAGCGTGAACGGGTTGTCGACCTCGCCGAAGACGCGGAAGTCCCAGGTCGCTAGATCGGTGTGCGGCACCGAGCCGTAGTGAAGGACGGGGAACTTGTCGGTCTTGTACTGGCCCGGCGGGATCCGCTCGGCGACCGCGGGGTCGCGCTCGGCCGAGCCGAAGAGGCGTTCGAACATGGGGGCTCCGTGTGCTGTGAGAGGCAGATCGTGCCACATCGGCGTCGATCGCCGATGACGCCCCGATGACAGCCGGGTGGTGCGTTACCCTCTCCGGGTGACTTCGCCCCAGGCGACCCCGGGCATCCGCGCCGACGGAGCGCGCCCCCGGGTCATCGTCGTCATGCCCGCCTACAACGCCGCAAAGACGCTCGAGCGGACCTACGCCGATGTGCCGCAGGAGGTCGTCGACCAGATCATCCTCGTGGACGACGTTTCCAGGGACGAGACCGTCGAGGTCGCCCGCCAGCTCGGGCTGGACGTGATCATCCACCAGCAGAACCTCGGCTACGGCGGCAACCAGAAGACCTGCTATGACGCCGCGCTCGGGTCCGGCGCCGACGTGGTCGTGATGCTCCACCCCGACTACCAGTACGACGCGACCCGGATCCCGGCGCTCATCGCCCCGATCCTCGCGGGCGACGCCGATCTGATGCTCGGGAGCCGCTTTCTCGGCGATCCGCTCGCCGGCGGGATGCCCCGCTGGAAGTACGTGAGCAACCGTTTCCTGACGATCGTCGAGAACGTCGCCTTCGGCCTCCGGCTGAGCGAATACCACACCGGGCTCCGGGCGTATTCCCGGCGACTCCTCGAGACGATCCCGTACCGTCTCAACAGCGACGACTTCGTCTTTGACCAGGAGCTCGTCGCCCAGGTCGTCGCGGCGGGGATGGGCCGGAAGATCGGCGAGATCGGCGTGCCGACGCGCTACTTCGACGAGGCCAGCTCGGTGAACTTCCGACGCAGCGTCGTGTACGGCCTCTCGACCCTTCGCGTCGTGCTCCGCTACCTGCTCCACCGGGCGAGGATCCGCCGCTCCCCGAAGCTCACGGCGCGCCGACCCGCCGGATGAGCTCGTCCCGACGGGCGATCCAGGCGATCGTCGGGATCGTCGTCTCGGTCGTCGCCATCATCATCGTCCTCGGCTCGGTCGACCTGGCCCGAACGGCCGAGGTGCTCGGCCGGACCGCGCCGGCCTGGCTCCTCCTCGTCGCCGCGTTCATCACCGGCGACGTGCTCGTCCGGGCGGTCCGCTGGCAGCGCCTCCTCGCCCCCATCCGGCACGTCGCCTACGGCTCGATGCTTGCGTACCTGCTCGTCGGCTACCTCGCGAACAACGTCCTGCCGGCTCGCCTCGGTGAGCTGGTCCGAAGTCACTATCTCGGCGACCGAGAGGGGATGAGCCGGACCGCGACGCTCGGGACCGTGGTCGTCGAACGCGTCGTCGACACCGCGGTCGTCGTCGCGATCGCGGCGGTGGCGATCCTCGTCCTCAACGTTCGGGGCGTCGTTACGAATGCCGTTCTGATCGGCATCGCGATCGTCGCGATCCTCGTCGTGGGGCTCGCAATCGGGGTCGCAGCCCACCGCCTGCCCGGCGCCGAGGCCGTCGCCCGGCGGGCGGCCCGCTGGCCTCGGGTCGGCGACCTCGTGACGAAGCTGCGGACGGGGCTCGCGGTCGCGGGTCGCCCGCGCACCCTCTTCGAGACGCTCGCGCTGAGCGTCGTCGCGTGGGCCGCGACGCTCCTCGCCTTCGCCGCGGCCGGCCAGGCGGTCGGTCTCGAGCTGCGGATCGGTGAAGCGGCACTGCTCTCGTCGGGGGTCGCGCTCGCCAGTGCGATCCCGGCCGGCCCCGGCTACCTCGGGACGTACGAGCTGGCCGCGGTGAAGATCGCCGAGGCGCTCGGACTCCCGACCGACGAGGCGTTCGCGACGGCCCTCATCGTCCACGCGACGATCCTCGTCGTGACATCGCTGGGCGGTGCGGTGGCGCTCGCTCGGCTCGGCTGGCGATCGCCGCCGACGTCAGATCTCGAGGCTGCGTAGCGTGGCACGGAAGCTCCGCACTGCACCGAAGTCCCACGGGATTCCGGCGGGAGCGAACACCAAGACGCGGCCGTCGCCGCTCGCGACGCGCATCGGAGCGATCTGATGCCGCGTCCCGCAGAGTGCCGCATCAGCGCAGGGGTCGTCCGCCGGCGTCGACCAGGATTCGACGCCAAGAATGCCCACCTCTGCCCAAACTGGACGCGATCCTGTTCGCTGTGGGCGGAGACCCGTCGCCTTCGATGGCGCGCGTCGACGCGTCCCCAACGCGAAGGGCCCGCCTCGCGGCGGGCCCTTCGGTGCGAACTCGAGTCAGCCGCTCAGGGCAGAAGCCCCTGCTCCTCGATCCAGTCGGCGGCGACGTCGGCGACGTCGCGCTGGTCGACGGCCACCTCGACGCCAAGGCGCGTGAGCTCCTCGGTCGTCATCTTGGCCGACGCCGCATCGAGCAGTGCCGCGAAGGCCTCCGCGTCGACCTGGGCCAGGTAGTCGTCCCGGACGATCGGGGCGATGTTCTCGGCCGGCTGCGTGTTCTTGTCGTCCTCGAGGACGACGAACCCGAACTGATCGATCGCCGGCTGCGTCGAGCACAGCTCGGCAACGTCGATCGCGCCCGCGTTGAGCGCCTCGGCGATCGGGGCGTCGCAGGCCGCGAGCGGCGTGACCTGGAGCGTGGCGATGTCGATGCCGTAGGCGTCCTTCAGGGCGCCGCCGCAGAGCGGGTTCGGGCCGCACTCCGGCGGCAGGCCCCACTTCAGCTCGCCGGCGATCGCGGTCAGGTCGCTGATCGTCGAGAGGTTCCGCTCGGTCGCGGTGTCCTCCCGCACGACGAACGCGTTCGTGTCCTCGCCGGGCGTGTAGTCCAGGACCGTGATCCCGCCGCCCTTCGTGGCGAGGATCGCCTGGAGCTCGGTCTTGTTCGTGTCGGCGTCGCCGGTCGGCTTCGACTTGTCGTAGAACCCGAGGCCCGATCCGATGTACTCGGGCTTGAGGTCGATCTGACCGCTTTCGATCGCGGCCGCGGTGACGTCCCGGGCGCCGAGCCCGAGGTTGCGCTCGACCGTGTAGCCGTTCGCTTCGAGGATCTGGGCGTAGATCTCGCCCATGAGACGTGCCTCGTAGAAGCCGTCGGAGCCGATCCTGATGGTCGGGGGTGGGCTGCTCGGTTCCGCCGAGACGGCGGCGGATGGGGATGCAGCGGATGACGGCGACGCCGCCGTCGATGGCGCGCTGCCCCCACCCGTCGTGCAGGCGCTCAGCAGCACCAGCGTCGACGCCCCGAGGGCAAGCCAGCGGGGAAACCGCATGGGTTTGATCCTCCTGTGATTCCGTCCGCCCGGGCAGGCGGATCGGTCCGCCGTACGATAGCAACGAATTCCTGACAACCGGTGACAGGACGATGACGGCGCGGCGGTCACGCGGCGATCTCGCCGCCGCCGCGCGGAACCAGGCCCGCCTCGCGGATGGGCCGGTCGCCTCGAAGCTTCAGCCCACGCGACGTCATCCGGCGCTGGATCAGGGCGATCGCAACTTCGGTCAGGATCGCCAGTCCGGCGACGAGGATCACACCGGCCCAGAGCCGCTCGAAGTCGCGCCGCGCGATGCCGTCGATGAGGTAGCGTCCCAGGCCCCCGAGACCGAGCACCGCCCCGAGCGTCGTCGTCGCCACGACCTGGACCGCGGCCGTCCGGATGCCGCCGATCGCGACCGGGAGGGCCAGCGGCACCTCGATCCGGCCGAGGATCTGGCGCTCCCGCATGCCCATCCCGCGAGCCGCCTCGACGAGATCGCGATCGACCTCGCGGATCCCCGCGAACGCGTTGACCATGATCGGCGGGATCGCGAGGAGCGTCATCGCTCCGAACGTCGGGATGAGGCTGAGGCCGTACTCCGGTGAGATCGCCAATGACACGGGCCAGATCATCGCCATCGCCCCGTACGACGGGATCGCCCGGCCGACGTTCGCGAGGTTCACCGCGAGGAAGGCGAACCGTCCCGTGTGGCCGATCCACAGGCCGATCGGGAGGGCGATCGCGATCGCGACGACGATCGACGCGGCCGAGATCACGACGTGCTCGAACAGCCGCGTTGGGATCCCGTCCTGACCGGCCCAGTGTGCCGGGTCGGCGAGCCAGCCGAGGGCGCCGAAGAGCAGGTCCATCAGGCGACCGCCCGGGTGGCCCGTGCGCGGGCCCACGGCGTCGCCCGTCGCTCGAGCCCGACGAGCAGCGCATCGACGACGAGTGCGAGGGCGACCGACATCACCGCGCCGACGTAGACCTTCGTCGGGAAGAACGTGTTGATGCCGTCGCGGATGAAGAAGCCCAGCCCGCCGTAGTTGTCGCCGATGAGGGCGGCGACGACGACGAGCCCGATCGTCGAGACACTGGCCAGCCGGACGCCGGCGATGATCAGCGGCAGGGCGAGCGGCAGCTCGATCTCCTGGAGGCGACGGCCGGACGTGAAGCCCATCGCATCGGCCGCTTCGAGCGTGTCGGCGGGCACGGCACGGAAACCGGCGACGATGTTCCGGATGTAGATCAGGAGCGTGTAGATCGTGAGGGGGATCTCGGCGGTCAGGAGCGAGACGCCGGTGACCGGCACGAGTGCCGCGAACAGGGCCAGGCTCGGGATCGTGTAGAGGATCCCGCTCACGCCGACGATCGGTCCGTCCAGGCGCGGCCAGCGGCGGATCGCGAGGGCGAGGACGAACGCCAGGACGAAGCCTGCCGCGACGGCCATGCCGGCGATCGCGAGATGCTGGACGGTGCGGGAAGCGATGTCGTCGAGGTGGTCCCCGATCCACGCCCAGTCGACGAGCGGCCGGTCGGGCATCAGGCCCCGACCGGCGCGGGTTCGGCCGGCGGGTCCTCGTCGGCGGCGGCCGCCGAAGCCGACTCGAACTCCGCCTCGACGGCGGTCATGCGCATCCAGTCGGCGACCATGTCGGCGGTGACGAGGCCGACGACCGCCCCGGCCCGATCGACGACGATCCCGGCCTGCACGTCGGCATCGAGAAGCATGGAGAGCGCGTCCTTGAGCGTCGTCCGGCGGTCGAGCAGCGGCGACATCGACTCGGCCATCGACTCGGTGAGGCGGCCCTCGGTCGGGATCTCGTCCTCGCCGATCCAGCCGACGGGCCGATTCGCGTCGTCCACGAGCAGCAGGTAGGCGAACGGATCGGCCAGGGCCCGCCGGCGGGCCTCACTGCAGACGTCGCCGACGCGCGCGGTGACGGGCCTTCGCAGCTCCAGGTCGGAGACCCGGCTCAACGACATCCGCTTGAGCCCTCGGTCCGCCCCGACGAAGCGGGCGACGAACTCCGACGCCGGGCTGGCGAGGATCTCCGACGGAGTCGCGAACTGGGCCAGGATCCCGCCCTGCTGCATGACCGCGACGAGGTCGCCCATCTTGATCGCCTCGTCGATGTCGTGGGTGACGAAGAGGATCGTCTTGGCCAGCTCCTCCTGGAGCCGCAGGAACTCGTTCTGGAGCCGCTCTCGGACGATCGGGTCGACGGCCCCGAACGGCTCGTCCATCAACATGATCGGGGGGTCGGCCGCGAGCGCCCGGGCGACGCCCACCCGCTGCCGCTCACCGCCGCTCAGCTGTGACGGGTAGCGGTCGCGGTACGTCGCGGGAGAGAGCCCGACGAGCCCCAGGAGCTCTTCCGCCCGTTCGCGCTGGCGGTCCTTCGACCAGCCGAGAAGCCGCGGGACGGTGACGATGTTCTCCGCGATCGTCTGATGCGGGAACAGCCCGACCTGCTGGATGACGTAGCCGATCCCGCGGCGGAGCTCGATGACGTCGCGTGTCGCCGCGTCCACGCCATCGATGAGGATCTGGCCGCTCGTCGGCTCGATGAGCCGGTTCACCATCTTCAGCGACGTCGTCTTGCCGCAGCCGGACGGCCCGACGAGGACGCAGATCTTCCCGGCGGGGACGATCAGGGAGAGATCGTTGACGGCACCGGGGACGTTCTTCGCACCGGCGTGGTAGCGCTTCGTGACGTGACGGAACTCGACCGTCGAAGCGCCGTGGGAGCTCTCGGGCATGGTGGCCGAACCCTACGACAAGCCGCTCCTCGATGCCACGGGGGACGCCGCCCGCATCCGGTACACGCGGCCCTCCTTGCGGTCCAGGTCCTCGAGCTCGGTCGTCGTCCGGACGTCGTACGCGGCGAGCTCGACTAGGTCGGCGACCGGCAGGTAGCGGCGCCCCGGGTCTCCGACGAGGACGTCGATGCCCCGCGAGCTCGCCCGCCGCAGCCAGTCCTGGACGCGGTCGGCGAGCCGGGCCTCGTACCACGCATCGCCGGCGAGGATGACGTCGACGTCGGGCGGCTCATCGTCGAGGATGTCGTCCGAGACGCTCGTCAGGCGGACGCCGTTGGCCCGGGCATTGAGGGCCGTCACGGCCGTCGAGAAGGGATCGATATCGGCGCTTGTTGCGGCGGACGCGCCGGCCAGCATCGCGGCGATCGCGCAGAGCCCGGAGCCGGACGCGACATCGAAGACCCGGCGGCCGGCAACGGTCTCCGGATGTTCGCCGAGGTACCGGGCGAGCGCGAGCCCCCCGGCCCATGCGAACGCCCAGTACGGCAGCTCGGCGTCGGGGTCGCCGGTCTCGACCTGGGCGGCCCGCCAGAGCGGGAGGACCTCATCGGCGAGATGCAGCCGGATCCCGTCGAGGCCCGGGACGGGCCGAAGCCGGGTGTGGCGAAGGACGAAAGCCCGGGGCGAGGCGGTCACGGCGAGAGCCGCGCCTCAGCGACGCATGAAATCGGGCACCTTCGGCTCCTCGCCGCGCCAGCGCTCGAACTCCTCGGTCGTGAACAGACCGAAGTGGTTGATGAAGTGGCCGCCGTTGTCGCGAAGGACCTCGACCGCTTGCCGCATCTGAGCCTCGCCGCGCGGCTGGATCGATAACACGAACCGGCCGTCGCGGGCGGCTGCCTCGTAATAGGCGAAGTCGGGCATCTGGTCCATGAGCGTGAACTGGACGGTCCGGAGCAGCCGCGCCAGCGGGCCGTGGCGGCCGCCGCTGGCATCGAAGGCCGCGGCGCCGTCGGGACCGCTGAAGATCTCGATCGCCTCGGGCCCGAGGTCGCGCGCCGCGAGCGCGTCGCGGGTCGCAGAGAGCGCCTCGGCCGTGTCGATCACGGAGAGCAGTCGGCCCCGTGCACTGCCGAGGAAGCGGGCCATCAGCGGAAGCGGGCCGTCAGCCCGTTGCCGTCGCGGTCCGGCCGGCGACGAGCGGCCCGAC
>DASTVH010000150.1:0-5153 GCA_035759195.1 Candidatus Limnocylindrales bacterium | reverse complement strand
GATCCTCGCGGCGCGGGTAGCTCCCGAGCCGCTGGCCTTCCTTGGCGCGGGACTTCTTGTCCTCGTCGTGGGGACCGCCGCCGCGGCCTTCGTCGCCACCGCCGGACGGTCGGTGAGCGTCGTCCGGCGCCGCCTGATCGCGGCCGCCAGCGTCGTCGTCGCCGCCGTCGTCGTCGGTGCACTCGTGATAGTGCCGCTCGGGGATCCGGCCGTACCGCCGACGCCGGTTCCCGGGATGGAGCTCGCGGACCTGCCGAGCGGTTCCCGCATCGCGTACGCCCGCGTGCCGGGCGACCCTTCCGGGGCGTCGTCCGGGGACGAGCCGATCGTCGTGCTCCACGGCGGTCCGGGCGTCGCCGACATGCGGAACGATCTCGTGTTCTTCCGTCGGCTCGCCGCCGGCGGCCGCGAGGTCATCCTCTACGACCAGGTCGGCAGCGGCCACTCAGGCCGGCTCGACGACCCGACGGCGTACACCCTCGAGCGCGACGTGGCGGACCTCGGAGCGCTCCTCGACCTCGTCGGCGCCCGGAGGGCCGTCCTCGTCGGCCATTCGTACGGCGGGACGCTGGCGGCGGCGTTCGCCGCGGCGAACCCGGATCGAGTCGCCGCGCTGGCGTTCCTCGCCCCGGGCGCGATCCGGCCGCACGCGGTCGAATACGGCACGGGCATGGTCGACCGGCTGACACCGGACCGGCGCCGGACGCTCTACGCGGCCCTCCTCGAGCCGCGGGCCCTCTTCGGCTGGCTCCTGACACAGGCCAACCCGCGCGCGGCGCGGGCGCTCTTTCCGGACCACGAGATGGATGCCCGGTACGATCGGACCTACGCGTTGAGCGCGCCCGGGCTCTACTGCGACCCACCGCCGGATCCGGCTCTGCCCCACGGGCTCGGCTTCTACACGAACGCCGTTCGGCGGACGATCCCCGACCTGCGACCGGCCCTGGCCGGGATCCACGTCCCGGCGATCGTCCTCAAACCCCAGTGCGACTACCTGCCGTGGACGTTCGGGACCGATCTCGTGGCGGCACTGCCCGACGCGTCCCTCGTATATGTCGAGGGCGCCGGGCACTCGCTGTACGCCGAGAAGCCGGACGGCGTGTTCGGCGTCCTCCAGGCGTTCCTCGCCGGCGAGGCGTCGCCGATCGCGCCGCGGACGGACCTGGAACCGCCCGCGAACTTCACCGGACCCCTCGGCGCGGGTTGAGGGGCGCCACCACGCTCGCGACGGGGATTTGGGTCACATGGCCGGCGAGATCGGGCCGCTCGACCCTGCCGGGCCACATCATCGGAATCCGAGGATGGCCGTGCAATGGCCTCCGCATGGTGGCGGAGACAAGGCTGACGAGGGCACGGAGCGATGACGACGGCACGCGGAACCCATGCCGAGCCGGACGGGACGGTCGGCTCCGAGCGGAGGAAAGGACGGATGGAGCGAGTGATCGAAACCGTCGCGAGCGGCGCCGGGAACTCCGTGGCGTGGCTCGCCGAGACGGGCGTGTTGTTCCTGGTCTTCGCGGCGATCTGGGTCGCGTTCGCCGTCGGCCTGATCTGGAGCCAGGGCAGCATCGATGCGGCTTGGGAGTGGATCCGCGGCCTGCCGCTGATCGCCCAGGCGGTCGTCTGGCTGCTGTTCCTGCCGGTCATGATCGGCGTGTGGATCTGGGAGACGAGCTGGCCGCTGATCCTGCGGCTGATCCTCGTCGCCGGCGTCGCCGGCTGGAACCTGCTCGTCCTGCTGCCTCGCTGGCTGCAGGCCGCCCCTCGGCCCTGATCGCCGTCCGGCCGCCCGTCGGCGACACCCAGCGCATGGCGGATGAAACCGTCGTTCCGGGCGCGGTTGCGCCCGATGGCAGTCCGGTCGCCTTCTACCGGCGCTTGCCGGCCGTCGGGGAGCCCGAGCTCATCCGCGCCGCGATCGCGCCCGGCGCCAGCGTCCTCGACCTCGGCTGCGGCCCGGGTCGAATCGCGGCGCCGCTCGTCGCGCTCGGACATCGGGTGACCGGCGTCGACGATGGGCCGGCGATGATCGCGGCGCTGCCCGCCGAGGTCGAGGGCATCGTCGCCGACGCTCGGACGGTCCGGCTCGGGCGCCGGTTCGGGGCCGTCCTCCTCGCCAGCCACCTCGTGAACGACCCGGACGCCGGTGTCGCCTTCGCGGCCACCGCGGCCGCCCACCTCGCGACGGGCGGCGTCGTCGTCGGAGAAACGTATCCAGCGGGATGGGATTTCGCGGAATCGGTCGGGCGGGAGAAGCGGATGGGCGACGCGCGGATCGAGCTCCTTCGTGCGACGGTGAACGGCGACATCCTCGAGGCGGAGGTCCGCTACGGCGTCGACGACCTTGTCTGGCGGCAGCCCTTCCGGGCCCGGCTGCTCGGCGAGGAGGGGCTTCGCTCCTTGCTCGAGGCAGGCGGCCTCGCGTTCGACCGGTGGCTGCCGCGGCCGGGCTGGTTCACGGCCGTCCACGCGGGACGACCGCGGAGGCGACTCAACCCTCCGGCAGGCCCTTGAGCACGGCCAGGCGCTCGCGCCAGAACGTCTGCAACCGCTGAGCGGACTCGGCATCCGGCAGGCGCTCATGCTCGCGCGTGCCGGC
Organism: Candidatus Limnocylindrales bacterium; assembly: GCA_035759195.1. Taxonomy (GTDB): domain Bacteria; phylum Chloroflexota; class Limnocylindria; order Limnocylindrales; family CSP1-4; genus CF-46. The sequence continues at coordinate 2,554 of DASTVH010000150.1, read as the reverse complement.
TTCGGGTCAGACGAGCGCGAAGACCTCGAGCGGGGCCCGAAGGCCTTTCAGCGGCTGCACTCCCCGCGACTCGAAGCGAAGATCGCCATCCTCCACCAGGCTGCGCGTGGTTGCCGAGACCATGACGTCCGATGCCCCGCCGAGGGCCATGACCCTCGCGGCGGCATGGACCGCCAGGCCGCCGATATCTCCCGGAAGCAGCTCGACCTCGCCGGTATGGACCCCCGTCCGGACGGGCAGCCCCATCGCAGCGGTGGCGTCGCGGATCGATGCCGCACAGCGGATCGCGCCCACGGCGCTGGCGAACATCGCCAGGAAGCCGTCGCCCGTCGTGTTCACCTCCTTGCCGAGATACCGCTCGAGGCGGGCCCGGACGAGGCGGTTGTGCTCCCCGAGCTTCTGCTTCCAGGCCGCGTCGCCGAGGCTGCCGGCAGTCACCGTCGACTCGACGATGTCGGTCATCAGGAGCGTCGTGACGATGCGGTCCTTGCTCGCGGGTCGCCCCAGCTGCTCGATGTTGCCGAGGAAGTCCAGGATGATCGCCGGCTCGTCGCCGACCACCCAGGCATCGTGGCCGGGAGGGACGTCGAAGATCTCGTTCGGCCCGATCTCGACATACTCGCCGTCGTCCATCTCGACGGCGAACCGCCCCGCCAGCAACAGCTGAAGATGGTGGATCTGACAGAGCGGCTCGTCGGTCTCCTTGCGCAGATGCGTCGACCATCGAAAGCCCGGCTGGATGGTGGCGTACCCCAGAGCCAGCGACCCGACGCGAAGCAGGTTCAACGTGAGAGCCGGCAGCTCGCGAACCTCGTCGGGTTCAGTGACGCGCTTGCGCTCGATGCGTCCCATCATCCGCCGGCGTCGCGGGGGCGTGCCGCTCGAGTGGCCCATCGGCAGGCTCACGTCCAGCTGGATCAGGCAGCCCGTGGTGCTCCGGACTCTGGAGGAACCAGTCCGGCAGCGCTGCCACAAATTCCGGTTCTCCGAAGACCCGGACGGAGCCGTCGACCAGAGCGTCGGTCCATGAGCGCGTGCCGCGCGCGACGCGGTACAGGTCCGCGGCGTCCGCCTCCACGAAGACGTAGCGCTCCTGGCTGAGCAGCGGGTCCTCGGGGCACAGCTCCGGTTCGGTCCCTCGGGCGAGGAGGAGCCAGTACCGAGCGTCGCCAACCGTACCGCCCATCGCGAACTCGATCGCCACCTGGCGCTCGGGGAGCCTTCCACCATCGACGCGGTGTCGCAGCCACCAGAGGATGACGACGGGGTCGCGCTCGGCCATCGCCGGGTCCTCGGGAACCCACTTCTCGGCCCACCGCCACAGGGACATGAGGGTCGGCACCAGCTGCTCGCCGGCGGGTGTCAGCCGGTACGGCGCCAACCGCGTCGGGACCGCCGGGTCCCGGGCGACCAGGCCGATCTCCCCGAGTTTGCGGAGCTTGTCGGTCAGCACCGACCGCGAGATGCGGCCGGGCAGGCCGCCCGCCAGGGTGTTGAACCCTTGGGCACCGAACATGGCCAGCTCGCGCACGATCAGGAGGCTCCACCGGTCTCCCAGGTGCTCGACGGCCTTGGTGAACGCGCAGTACTCGGTGCTGGCGCTCGATCCCATGGATCAATTCTCCCATCCGGCTCAACGCCGCCGTAGTTCGAAGACCGAACTGGCAGCATACCGAGGTCGGCCATGGTGGGACCGATCGACGCTCGCCAGGAAGTTGGCCGAGATCGTCGACGCGGCACCAGCCAACTACCCGACATTGGTGAAGTCCCGCGAGGCAGACCGTGCCGACCACGGCCTGAAAGCGGCGCTTTGGCACTGGCGCGCGGCCGCGCGAGCGGCGCACGTTGCGTCTGGGTGGATCTGCTCGGCCGAGGCGTTCCGCCCGATGTCGTGGGCGTTCGGAAGGAGATCCAGGGATGGCCCCAGCGGTCCGGGGCGACGATGCAGTTGGGCTCGTGTTGCTGGCGCGGAGCCGCTCGAGGGAGCGCGGCATGCTCGACGTCGATCAACGAACTGTGGTAGCGGGGCGCCCGTGGCTCGCGCAGTACGACCCGGGCGTCCCCGCCAGGCTCGACTACCCCGCCCTCCGGAGTGATGAGCTCCTCCGGAAGACCGCGGAGCGGTATCCCGATCGGCCGGCGCTGATCTTCCACGGCAGGCGGACCACCTACCTGACGCTCGACGAGGCGGTCGACCGTGTCGCGAGGGGTCTCCAAGACCTCGGACTCGGGCCGGGCGAGCGGGTCGGACTGTTCATGCCGAACTGCCCTCAGCTCGTGCTTGCGTTCCACGCCGTCTGGCGCGCCGGGTGTGTGGCCGTCCCGACGAACCCGCGCGCCACAGGACCCGAGCTCGCACGGTACCTGGCCGACTCCGGCGCGGCGGCGGTGATCGCCCTCGACCGCCTCTGGCTGGGTCTGCAGGACGTCGTCCTGCCGTCGACCGTGCGGGATCTGATCGCTGTCGATGTCGCCGACGCTCTTCCACTCCCCATGCGGATCGCCGGCCGGATCACCAGTCGGGTTCGCCGCGTCGCGCCGCTCGTGGGCGTCG
>DASTVH010000149.1:0-12118 GCA_035759195.1 Candidatus Limnocylindrales bacterium | reverse complement strand
GCCTGGGGGCACCGCGAAGCCTGCTCGGCGCAGCACGGCCAGGGTGGCGGCCTTGTTCCCCGCGAGCGCCGGGGCCTCACAGGCGGGATCGTCGAGGCTGACGAGGCCGGCACCGGACGCTCGGGCGGCGAGCTCGTCGATGGTCATCCCTTCCCCTTCTGGTCGGCCGCCCGATCTCTCAGAACGGCCTGCTCCACGATCTGGGCGGCGGCACCCCGGATTGCCTCGGTGGCTTCGGCCGGTGACATCGCGAAGCGGAGCCGGAACAAGACGTACGTGGTGGATGAGGTCAGGTGACGGAGGATGGCGAACGTTCGTCGCGCGTCCGCCTCGGAGAGATGGGGAAACTGGCGGCGGAATGCCTTCCTGCGGTGGGCATCCCGCTCGGGAAGGCCGCCGCCGGCGAGCTCCAGGTCTTCGGACGAGAGTGCGGCCGCGAGGACCCTCCGCACCGTCTCGAAGTTGGCCTCGGTGCGAGCGAGGTGGGCCTCGACGCCGTCCATCCATTCCTCAACGGTCGATACCTCCTCGAAGGAGTCCTCCGCGAGGCTGGGGGCGAGATGCTGAGCGGCCGCCCCGATCAATTCCTGGCGAGTCGCGAAGTATCGGTAGACGGTGCGATGCGTCAGGCCGGCCCGATCGGCCACTTCCTGAACCGAGAAACCATTCCGCCGACGATCGAGGAAGAGTTCGGCAGCTGCCTCGACGATGGCTTTGCGCGTGGCTTCGGTGTGGCGGGTGGCGGCGGCAACCGTCATGTCATATCCATGTCACTCATGTCACGACTATGACACGACGTCGGAGGATGTCAACCCCGAGCCAGGATCACGCATCGCGCGGCGTCCACGCTCGCTGACGACCTCGGTTGCCGCTCTCGATCACGCTCGATAAACTTCGCAGCCGGCGGCGGAGTAGCTCAGTGGTAGAGCAGGGGACTCATAAGCCCTTGGTCGGTGGTTCGAATCCGCCCTCCGCTACCAAATTCCCTTCCGGCCCGGTCGTCGCGGCGCTCCGCTGCGCGTGGTCCGCTCATCCGCTGCGTCGGTGCTGACGTATTCCTGCATGGTGGCGGGCACAGCGCGAATCAGGATCGTCATCGTCCGGCGCTATACTCGCCCCGGTGGTCGCCGCGCGGCGGCGGCCCTGATCCGGAGGCACCGTTGAACCCCAAGTTCTTCCGCAACGGCATCGTGATGCTCGCCCTGGTGATCGTCGCGCTCGCCGTCGTCTTCACGCTGGTCACGCAATCGACGCCGGCGACCGACAAGCCCTACAACGAGTTCCTGGCGGACGTTCGCGCGGGCAGCGTCAGCACGATCGTCCAGGAGGGCGCGAAGCTCACCGTCACCTCGAACGGCGGCGGCACCTACACCGTCGTCGTGCCCGGCCTGCTGGCCCAGGCCTATGACGACGTCACCGCGGCGGCCGAGGCCGGTGGCAAGTCGGTGCCGAAGTTCACCGCCCAGCAGGCGCCCGATACGTCGTGGCTCGGGATCATCATCACCGGGCTGCTGCCGATCCTGATCATCGGCGGCTTCATCTTCTTCATGATGCGGCAGGCCCAGGGGACGAACAACCAGGCCCTGAGCTTCGGCAAGAGCCGCGCCCGGATGTTCCTCGGCAACAAGACCGTCGTCACGTTCGCCGACGTCGCCGGCGTCGACGAGGCCAAGACCGAGCTCCAGGAAGTCGTCGAGTTCCTGAAGTACCCCGAGAAGTTCAACTCCCTCGGCGCCCGGATCCCGCGCGGCGTGCTCCTCGTGGGCCCGCCCGGCACCGGCAAGACGCTCATGGCTCGGGCCGTGGCCGGCGAGGCCGGCGTGCCGTTCTTCAGCATCTCCGGCTCGGAGTTCGTCGAGATGTTCGTCGGCGTCGGCGCCAGCCGCGTCCGCGACCTGTTCGACCAGGCCAAGCGCAACTCGCCGTGCATCGTCTTCGTCGACGAGATCGACGCGGTCGGTCGCCAGCGCGGCGCCGGCCTCGGCGGCAGCCACGACGAGCGCGAGCAAACGCTCAACCAGATCCTCGTCGAGATGGACGGCTTCGACACGAACACGAACGTGATCGTCGTCGCCGCCACGAACCGGCCCGACGTGCTCGACCCGGCGCTCCTGCGGCCGGGCAGATTCGACCGCCAGGTGATCCTCGACCGGCCCGACATGCGGGGCCGCGTCGCGATCCTCAAAGTCCACACGAAGGGCAAGCCGCTCGACAAGGGCGTCGACGTCGAGGGCGTCGCCCGCCAGTCGCCGGGCTTCTCCGGGGCGGACCTCGCGAACCTCGTCAACGAGGCGGCGATCCTGTCGGCCCGCCGCAACAAGAAGGTCATCGGGATGTCCGAGTTCCAGGAGGCGCTCGAACGGATCGTCGCCGGCCCGGAGCGAAAGTCGCGGATCATCTCGGACGCGGAGAAAGCGATCATCGCCTACCACGAGGGCGGCCACGCCGTCGTCCAGCGGATCCTGCCGAAATGCGATCCGGTCCAGAAGGTGACGATCATCAGCCGCGGCATGGCGCTCGGCTACACGATGGCGCTGCCGTCCGAGGATCGCTACCTCCAGAGCAAGACGGAGTTCGAGGACAAGATCGCGGGGCTCCTCGCCGGCAACGTCGCCGAGCGGCTCGTCTTCGGGGACACGACCACCGGTGCGAGCAACGACATCGAGAAGGCGACCGACCTGGCTCGCCGGATGGTGACCGAGTTCGGGATGAGCGACCGCCTCGGCCCGCTCTCGTTCGGGAAGCGCGACGAACTCGTGTTCCTCGGCCGCGAGATCGGCGAGCAGCGGAACTACTCCGACGAGGTCGCCAAGCAGATCGACGAGGAGGTCCGGGCGATCATCGACCACGCCTACGAGCGGGCGATGGAGGTGCTCGTGAAGCACCGCGACAAGCTCACGACCCTCGCCGAGAAGCTCGTCGCCGAGGAGACCGTCGACGCCGAGGAGTTCGAGAAGCTCTTCAGCGACCTGCCGCCCAAGGAGAACCCGCACGGCAGCCGACCGGCGATCGTCGGGCCGGGCCAGCCGACCCCGGCACCGGCTCCGAACCCGCAGCCCGCCTGACCGACCGGCGCACGCGCCGGCCACCGACCCGTCCGAACGCGGACCCGATCCGGGTCCGCGTTCTGCATTCTCCGGCCGTCCCGGCCCTCGGCTACCATCGGGTGATGCCGACCACGACCGCCACCGACACGGCCTTCGAGGCCTTCCTCTCCGAGACCCAGGACCGGCGCCTGGAGTCCTACAAGGAGCTCCTCCGGATCCCGAGCATCTCGGCGCTTCCGCAGCACGCGGACGACTGCCGGGCCGCAGCCGACTGGATCGCGACCGACCTGCGCTCCATGGGCATCGACAACGTCACGGTCGAGGAGACCGGCGGACACCCGGTCGTCTACGGCGACTGGCTCCATGCGGAAGGGGCTCCCACCGTCGTCGTCTACTGCCACTACGACGTTCAGCCGGTCGATCCGCTCGAGCTGTGGCAATCGCCGCCGTTCGAGCCGGCCGTCGTCGGCGACCGGATCCTCGCCCGCGGCGCATCGGACGACAAGGGCCAGCTCCACCTCCACCTCCGGGCGACCGAAGCGCTCCTCGCGACGCGTGGCGGCCTGCCGGTCAACCTCCGGTTCGTCTTCGAGGGCGACGAGGAATCGAGCAGCGAGCACCTGGAGGCCTGGCTGCGGGCCAACGCGTCGCGGCTCGCGGCCGACTTCGCCCTGATCAGCGACACCGGGTTCTTCGACGGCAACGTGCCGGCGATCACGATCGGGCTCCGCGGGCTCATGTACGCCCAGATCGACGTGACCGGCACGGCGGTCGACCTCCACTCGGGCGTCTACGGCGGGGCCGTCCAGAACCCGGCGAACGCGCTCGCCCAGATCGTCGCCGCCCTCAAGGGGCCCGACGGCCGGATCCGGATCCCGGGCTTCTACGACGACGTGGTGCCGCTCACCGACCGGGACCGCGAGGCGCTCGCCGGCCTGCCCTTCGACGAGGATGCCTACCGCTCGAAGCTCGGGTTGCCGGCTCTCGTGGGCGAGGCCGGCTTCACGACCCTCGAACGCCGCGGTGCTCGCCCGACCCTCGACGTCAACGGGATGTGGAGCGGTTTTCAGGGCGAGGGGACGAAGACGATCATCCCGGCCCACGCCCACGCCAAGATCAGTTGCCGCCTCGTCCCGGACCAGGACCCCGATCGCATCTTCGAGCTGTTCCGGGCGTACGTCGAGCAGATCGCCCCGCCCGGCGTCGTCACCGAGGTCCGCAAGCTCGGCGGGGGACACCCGAGCCTGACCCCGATCGACCACCCGGCGACGCAGGCCGCCGCGCGGGCGCTCGAGGCCGTCTTCGGGCGCGAGCCGGTCTACATCCGCGAGGGCGGCTCGATCCCGGTCTGCTCGACCTTCGAGCAGATCCTCGACCTGCCGGTCGTCCTCCTGGGCTTCGATCCGCCCGACCAGCAGGCCCACGCCCCGAACGAGTGGATGGACCTCACGAATTACGAGCGCGGGATCCGGGCGGTCGCCCGGATGTGGGACGAGGTCGCGGCACTCGACGGCGCGTCGCTCCGCCGTTCGGCCGGCTGAGGGCGGCCCCGCCGCCTCGGGACCCGGGGCCGTCGGGGAGTACCTTCGGCTGCCCCGACTCGGCCTTTGGAGCGGCGGCGGGCCCGGATTCCGGTGCTACGATGCACCCGTCATCTCACCGGGAGGATGTTCCAGCGTGACCGATACCCTCGAGCCAACCGCCGCCGGCGCCCGGAGCTGGCGCCTCGACTCCGACACGGGCAGCATGGCGCCCCGATCGGCGCTCGACGTCCTCGTCGATCTCAACGACAAGGTGACGACGGGCCGCGTCGGCGAGTACCAGCCGGTGCCGCTCGGGTTCACGCCGCTCGACAAGACGATCGGGATGGGCCTCCGGGCCGGCGAGCTCCTGCTGATCGGCGGAGCCCAGGGGACCGGCAAGACGACGATGGCCCTCCAGATGGCCCGCAACGTCGCCTCGGGCGGCCAGGCGAACGTGCTCTACATCTGCTTCGAGCACGACGAGCAGTACCTGCTCAACCGCCTGATCGCGATGGAATCGGCGCTGGCCCACCTGCCCCACAAGACGGGCGCGATCAAGATCCAGGACGTCCGCAAGGAGATCCTCGGGACGTGGGTCGCCGAGGGCGGCGGCAGCGCCAGCCAGCTCGCCAGCAACCCCCGCCTGCGGCCGTCGCTCGACCGGATCGCCCGCTACGGCCAGAACCTCTTCCTGCTCCGCGGCTCGCAGACGGCGAGCACCGTCGACAACATCCGCAAGCTCGTCCAGCAGCACCGCGAGCTGTCCGGCGACCGGCGGCTCGTCGTCATCGTCGACTACCTCCAGAAGGTGCCGATGATCCCCGAGCCGAACACCGAGACCGAGAAGGTCACGTTCGTCGTCAACGGGCTCAAGGACGTCGCACTCTCCGAGGACGTCCCGATGATCAGCATCGTGGCCGCCGACAAGGAGGGCCTCAAGGCTTCCCGACTGCGCAACTACCACCTGCGCGGCAGCTCGGCGATCAACTACGAGGCCGACATCATCCTCATCCTCAACGAGAAGTACCACATCGTCGCGAAGGTCAACATCGAGTTCAACCCGTACCAGGCGCAGCGGTTCCGCGACTGGGTCGTGATCTCGGTCGAGAAGAACCGCGGCGGTCAGGACAACGTCGACCTCGAGTTCGAGAAGCACTTCGAGTTCTCGTGCTTCGACCCGAACGGCCGCACGGTCCAGGAAAAGCTCATCGAGGAGCGTCTGTACAACGACTGAGCGATGCTCGTCGAGACTCATCGGCCCGGCCAGGCGGCCGGGCCGTTCCATGCCGGTCGCATACCACATCCTGCGCCGGCAGTCCTCCACATTCCGTCCACACCGGCCCGAACTTCGTGGACGAGACGGCGCCACGGTCTGCGAAGTTCGTGGATAAGCCGATTGCGGCGCGGGCCGGCCGGGACGTAATGTTGGTCTTGCCCGAAGGGGCCGTCGGAACGGTCAGGCGAGGCGAGGGGTGACCCCCGCAGCGCCGCCGGCCGATCGGGACCGAGCTTCACGGCTTGGCCCTGGTCGACCGCCGATCCGGGACGTGGCCGGCCGCGATCACATCAAGGCTCGTCTGTCTCGGCATCGCAACCGCTTCCCAAGTTCCTTCGGGCGTTTTCGTGCGCGCCGCACGGCGCCCGGCCGGGACGATCGGACCCGCCCCGAACTGCGCCTACACTGGAGTCCCTGAGCGAGGTGGCCGATGGCCAGCAATGCCGGTCGCTTCCCGGACGTCGTCGAGGTCGTCGTCGAGATTCCGCGGGGCAGCCGGAACAAGTACGAATACGACGAGACGGTCGGCGTGATCCGCCTCGACCGCGTCCTCGCCTCCGCCGTCCACTACAACTTCGACTACGGCTTCATCGAAGGGACGCGGGCCGGCGACGGGGACCACACCGACGCGCTGCTCCTTATCGACGAGCCGACGTTCCCCGGCTGTCACGTCTGGGCCCGTCCGATCGGCGGGCTCGAGATGCGCGACGACAAGGGCTTCGACTTCAAGGTCCTCTGCGTGGCGGTCGCGGACCCCCACCAGGCCCACGTCGAGCGGCTCGAACAGGTCCGCCCGCACCGGCTCATCGAGATCGAGCACTTCTTCCTGACCTACAAGCTCCTCGAGGCGAAGGAGACCGAGGTCCTCGGATGGCGCGAGGCCGAGCGGGCCCGCGACGTGCTCCTCACCGATCGCGCGCTGTACGAGCGGGAGGAGGCGACCCGATCCCGCCACGCCACGTGACGGCGCCGGGCAACATGAGGCGAGGCCGCGCGGCCGAGGAGGCCCCGGGGCGGCGCCTGTTCGTGGCCGTCCCGATCCCGACCACGACGCGGGACGAGATCGCGGCAGTGGTCGAAACGGTCCGCGCAGCCGCAGATCCGGCCGTCCGCGACGTCCGCTGGGTCCGGCTCGAGGGCCTCCACCTCACGCTCCGGTTCCTCGGTCCGACGACCGACGACCGGCTGCCGGGCGTCGTCGCCGCGGTCGACCGGACGGCCGCCCGCACGGTCCCGTTCACGATCGAGATCGGCGGCGCGGGCGCGTTCCCATCGATCGGCCGGCCGCGGATCCTCTGGCTCGGCGTGCTCCGCGGCTTCGACGAGCTGGCCGCGGCGGCGGAGCGCCTGGACGACGGCCTCGCCGCAAGCGGCTGGCCGCGCGAGGATCGGCCGTTCAGGGCCCACCTGACGCTCGCTCGATCCGATGGCGTCCGGGCCGGACCGCAGGTCGCCGAGCGCCTCGTGGCAGCCGCCGAGACCCTTCGGACCTCGTTCATCGCGCAGTCGGTCGTGATCCTCGAGACGGTCGCCGGCCGTGGTCCCGCCCGCTACGAAACGGTTCACGAGGCGGTCCTGGCGTGACGTCGCGAACGCCGTCGCGAGGAGGGTTCCGGTCCTGTGCGCTGGGTCGGGAGTGCTACCATCGGCCCGTCCGCGGGGGCGCGGGCCGGCAGCATTGCCCGCTGGCATGGAGATGTGTACGGACGTGACGACAGCCCAGCGCGCCCGGCTCGTCGTCGCCCTCGGCGCCCTCAACCTCGTGCTCGCCACGTTCGCCCTTGCCGTCGGGCTCAACGCCCCGCGCGTGCCCGACGGCGTGGCGATCGCGAGCCCGGGCCCCGTCGGGACCACGCCGGTCGTCCAGCCCTCCGGTTCGACCCCGACGGTCGGCCCGACGCCGGCACCGTCGCAGCAGGGCAGCCCCGGGCCGTCGCCCGCCCCGTCGCCGATCGCGACCCCGTCCGCGGTTCCCAGCCCGTCTCCGGGCGGCGTCGCCGTCGTCGACCGGCCCACGCCGACACCGCCCCAGGCCCTCCCGACGGCCGCCCCGACCGGGCCGGCCGCAACGCCGAACGCCACGCCGACCGGGCCGGCGTCCAGCCCGACACCGCCGAGCCCCACCGCCACGCCGGCCGCGACGCCGAACTCGACGCCGGCCGCGACGGCGCCGCCGAATCCGCCACCGACCGCGAAACCGCCACCGACGCCGAAGCCACCGACGCCGAAGCCGCCGCCGCCCACGGCCCGGCCGACGCCGACCCCGACCGCGACGCCGAAGCCGGCCAAGGAGGACAAGGCGATGCCGCCGTGTCCCGGTGCCGTCGACGGGCCGCCCGGCCAGAACAAGGGAGCGGCGCCCGGCGACCGACCCTGCGGCAAGGGCCCCGGCGAGCACGGGAACTCCGGCACGAAGGGCGGGGTCATCCTCGTCCTGCCGATCGCCTTCTCGGCGCTGGCGGCCCGCCTCACGGCACCGAAGCGCCGGTCGTTGCGCCGTCGGCGCGCCGCGGGGTAGGCTGCCCACCCGGCCGGTCCGGCCGCACGAGCGAGAGGGAGCTGCCATGGCGCACGTCATGACCCGTCGGACGAAGTTCGTCCTCGACGAGGACCGGATCCCGCGCGCCTGGTACAACATCGCGGCGGACCTGCCGGTCGCACCTTCCCCGTACCTCCACCCGGCCACCCTCGAGCCCATCGGGCCCGAGGACCTCGCCCCGCTCTTCCCGATGGCGCTCATCGGGCAGGAGGTCAGCACGGAGCGCGAGATCGAGATCCCCGAGCCCGTCCGCGAGGCCTACACCCTCTACCGGCCGAGCCCCCTCTACCGGGCCCACCGCCTCGAGGCCGCCCTCGATACGCCGGCCCACATCTACTACAAGTACGAGGGCGTCAGCCCGGCCGGCAGCCACAAGCCGAACACGGCGCTCGCCCAGGCGTACTACAACAAGGAGCAGGGCGTGACCCGCCTGGCGACCGAGACCGGCGCCGGCCAATGGGGGAGCGCACTCGCCTTTGCCGGCGCCTACTTCGGCCTCGAGGTCAAGGTCTACATGGTCCGGGCGAGCTACGACCAGAAGCCGTACCGCCGGATCCTCATGGAGACCTACGGGGCCGAGGTCGTCCCGAGCCCGTCGCCGACGACGAACTACGGCCGCAAGGTCCTCGCCGAGACGCCGGACAACCCCGGCTCGCTCGGGATCGCGATCAGCGAGGCGGTCGAGGACGCCGCGACCCGTGACGACACGAAGTACTCGCTCGGCTCGGTGCTGAACCACGTCCTGCTCCACCAGACGGTCATCGGCCAGGAGGCGATCGAGCAGATGGGGATGGCCGGCGAGTCGCCCGACATCATCATCGGCTGCACGGGCGGCGGGTCGAACTTCGGGGGCATCGCGTTCCCGTTCCTCGGCCGCAACTTCCGGGATGGAGCCGCACACCGGATCATCGCGGTCGAGCCCGAGGCCGCGCCCTCGCTGACCCGCGGCATCTACGCCTACGACTTCGGCGACACCGCGAAGATGGCGCCGGTCGCGAAGATGCACACCCTCGGTCACGACTTCATCCCCGAGCCGATCCACGCCGGCGGGCTCCGCTACCACGGGATGTCGCCGCTCGTCTCGCTCCTCAAGGAGCACGGCTACATCGAGGCTCGCAGCGTTCATCAGCGCTCGAGTTTCGAGGCCGGCGTGCTGTTCGCCCGGGCCGAGGGCATCCTGCCGGCGCCCGAGCCGACCCACGCGATCCGCGCGGCGATCGACGAGGCGCTCGCGGCGAGGGAGGCGGGCGAGGCCCGGGTGATCCTCTTCAACCTGTGCGGCCACGGCCACTTCGACCTGTCCGCGTACGAGCGCCATCTGAACGGCTCGCTCGAGGACTACGAATACCCGGCCGAGCGAGTGGCCGCCGCTCTCGAGGCGCTGCCGAAGGTCTGAGCCGCGCGGCGGCGCCGCGTTTCGGGCCCCGTGGAATCGAAGAGCGGATCGCCTCGGGGGGGACGAGACGATCCGCTGACCGGCCACCTGCCCGAGTGGCCGGCGGTCGCCTGTTACGGCAAACCCGAACTCGATGATGCCTTCGGCCTGTCGGGCGTGCCATCCTCCATCCGACGTAATCTTGGGGGGCCGGATGGCAGGGGGAGACGCCGTCGCCCGACCTCGGCGCCAGGAGTGCCCGGATGCCCAGACTCGCCTGCTGGTCGTGTGGCCGGCAGATCTACACCGTCGCGCCGCTCGAATCGCTGTTCGCCGAGGAGCGGCGATGCCCGCGCTGCGGAGCGTTCCTGAACGACGACCGCCGCAGCGACGAGCGCCGCTCGGCCATCCGCCGTGAGAATCCGATCGACGATCCGGGCCCGCCCGCCGAGGGGGAACGGCGCGTCGAGGACCGCCGGAAGGCGCGCCGACGCGCGTCGACCGACGGAACGGCAACCCGGCCGATCCGCCCGGAGCCGGGCTGACTGACTAACCCCGGTCCCCGAGCCGAGCCGTCTCAGCGGGCGGCGAGCGCATCCTCCGGTCGGGGCGGGTCGACGAGGCGGTACTTGAGGGCGAAGGCGACCGCCTCGAGCTTCGAGTGGACGCGCAGCTTGCCCATGATGTTCTGGACGTGCGTCCGGAGCGTGTTCGGGGCGATGAACAGCCGCTCGCAGATGTCGGGCGTGGAGAGACCCTCGGTGAGCGCCCGCAGGACCTCGAGCTCGCGGGGCGTCAGCGGCTCGACCATCCGCCGCTCGTCGCCGCGCTCCCGGGCCGCCGCCACGCGCCGAGCGATCTCGACGATGACCGTCCGGGGCAGGAGCGTCTCGCCCGCATGGGCGGCCCGTACGGCCTGCACGACGTCCTCCGCCGCCCGGTCCTTGGTCAGGTAGCCGTCGGCGCCCGCCTGGATCGACTCGAGGACCGTCTCGTCGTCGGTCAGCGCCGTGACCATCACGACGCGGGCGGCCGGCCAGCGGGCCTTGATCGCGCGGGTCGCCTCGGCCCCCGTCCCGTCCGGGAGGCGATAGTCCATGAGGACGACGTCGAGCCGCTCGCGGGCCATCGCCTTGGCGTCGGCGACGGTGCCCGCGATTCCGACGATCTCCATGTCCGGCTCGCGGGCGAGCATCGCGGACAGGGCATCGGCGAGGAGCTGATGGTCCTCGACGAACAGCACCCGAATGGGCTTGGCGTCCGGGCTCACAATTCCCCCTGTGTGCGGTTCGCTCCTCGTTCGGATCGGGCGATTGGGCGGATCGACCTGCCCGGGAGTCTAGCATCAGATTCGCCGCATTCGGACCCCGCCGGATGGGCTCCGGGCGGCATCGGGATGGGCCGGTCGGGCTCCCGGATCGACCACCGCCGGTGCACCCGCCCGGCGCGGCCCCTGACATACTCGGAACGTGCGAGTCGCCTTCCTCGGCCTCGGGCTCATCGGGGGTTCGATCGCCCATGCCCTCCGGACGAGCCGGCCCGGCTGGACGGTCGCCGCGTGGAGCCCATCGGGGGCGGGTCCCGCAGATGCCCGCGACGCGGGCGTCGTCGATGTGGTGGCCGCGACCGCCGCGCACGCGCTCGACGGCGCCGCCATCGTCGTCCTGGCCGCCCCGCCGAGCGCGTGCCTCGAGCTCATCGACGAACTCGCCGGGTCGCTGCGCGACCATCTAGATCCGGCGGTCACGGTGACCGACGTCGCAAGCACGAAGGCAGCGATCGTGGCCCGGGCCGACGCCGCAAGGCTCCGCTTCGTCGGCGGGCACCCGATGGCCGGCCGGGAGCTGAGCGGGTTCGGGGCCGCCGATCCCGAGCTGTTCCGGGATCGGCCGTGGATCGTCGTGCCGGGCCTCCACGCCGGGCCCGCGGACCGGTCCCTGGTCGAGGATCTCGCGGCCGCCTGTGGAGCGCGTCCGCTGCCGATGACCGCCGCCGACCATGACGTCGCGGTCGCCGCGATCAGCCACCTGCCGCTCGTCGTGGCGGCCGCGCTCGTCGAAGCCGTGGCCGGCGGCGAGGGCCCGCCACGGCCGGGTTGGGCGGCCGCCGCACCGCTCGTCGCCGGCGGCTGGCGGGGGACGACCCGCCTCGCCCGCGGCGACGTCGAGATGGGTGCCGGGATCGCCGCGACGAATCCCGGACCGATCGCCGCCGGCATCCGCGAGCTGCGGGCGGTCCTCGACGGGTGGCTCACCGACCTCGAGCAGCCCGGCGGCCCGGACGAAGCCGCGATCCGTGCCCGCCTCGCCGCCGCCAGGCGCCGCCTCGAGGAGGCGGGATGACCGACGGCGAGCTCGT
>DASTVH010000148.1:0-16800 GCA_035759195.1 Candidatus Limnocylindrales bacterium | reverse complement strand
GGGAGCGTTTGAGGCTGATCCGGGCGTCCTGGCCCTCTTCGGCTCCGCTAGCGCTCGCCCGAAGCGCGTTATGAGCTGGCAGCGGGGTCGCCCTGTTCAGGGCCATGATTACTCCCCCCGGATGAACGCCTCGCGGTCGGCGCGGGCCCGCAGCGTCCAGGGCCCCGGCCGCCCGGTGCCGATCGGTTCGTCGGCGAACCGCGTCACCGGCAGGATGCCGGCGACGCTGCTCGAGATGAACGCCTCGTCCGCGTCCCGGAGATCACGGCTGGTGAGCCAGGCCTCTGCCGGCCGCAGCCCGACGCCCGTCGCCCAGCGCAGGATCCAGTCGCGGGTCGTGCCCGGCAGGATCGCGCAGGCGAGCGCGGGGGTGGCCAGCTCCGCGTCGCGAATGAGGAACACGTTGGCCGACGTCGCCTCCGACAGGAAGCCGTCGATCGTCAGGAAGACGGCGTCGTCGGCACCTGCCTCGCGGGCCTCGATCCGGGCGTACACGTAGTCGGCGCGCGAGGTCGTCTTCAACGCCGAGAGCGGGTTCTCCGGGTCGCGCCGGACGCGGCTCGGAACGAGGTGCAGGCCGCGCTCGAGGTGATCCGCCGGGGGAGGCATGACCGGCCAGGCCTGGATGACGATCGTCGCCGGCGGGTGCTCGCTCGGCGGCAGCAGGCCGCGGCCCTGGAAGACGCCGCGGGACACCGTGATCCGGATGCTCGCGTCGCCGCTGGGGCCGTCGAGACCCTCGGCGGCGAGGAGGGCGGCGATTCCGTCGGCGAGGCGTCGCTCGATGTGGTCCGGGAGTGGGATCGACAGCCCCTCGGCCGATCGGCGGAGCCGGGCCACGTGTTCGGGCAGCTCGGTCGGGTGGTTGGCCCGCGCCCGGAGCGTCTCGAAGATGCCGTCGCCCAGCTGGAACCCGCGATCGAACGCGGAGAGGTGAGGCCCGTCTGCCGGAAGGAGCGCGCCGTCGACCCAGACGTGGCCGCGGCCTCGCTCGCCGGGGGCCGTGGTCACCCGCCGGGCGCCTCGCGGCCGCCGATCGCGGAGAGCGGCCCGCGCGCCTTGGCCACCGTCTCGTCCCACTCGGCGGCCGGGTCGCTGCGGTAGGTGATCCCACCGCCGACGTGGAGCGTCAGCCGCCGGCCGTCGGCCACGAACGTCCGGATGAGGATGGACGTCGCCATCGCCCCGTCGGGCCCGATCCAGCCGAGTGCACCCGTGTACGGGCCGCGCCGGACCGGCTCGAGGCGCTCCAGGGTCTCCATCGCCCGGATCTTCGGGGCGCCGGTGATCGACCCGCCCGGGAACGAGGCCCCGAGCAGGTCGAACGCGTCCCGCCCGGGCGCGAGTCGCCCGGTGACGGTCGAGACGAGGTGCTGGACGGCGGCGGTCCGCTCGAGGCGACACAGCCGCGGGACCCGGACCGAGCCCGGCGCGCAGACGCGGCCGAGGTCGTTGCGGAGGACGTCGACGATCATCACGTTCTCGGCTCGGTCCTTGTCGCTCGCGAGGAGCTCACAGGCGAGCGCCCGATCCTCGTCCCGCGTCCGGCCGCGGCGCCGCGTGCCCTTGATCGGGTCGGCCTTGACGATGCCGGCCGCGTCGACTGCGAGGAACGGCTCCGGCGAGGCCGACAGGATCGCCCGCGGCCCGCCCGCGTCGGTCGTCGCGACCCGGCCAAGGTCGAGGTAGGCCGAGAAGAGCGACGGGTCGCCGGTCCGCAGGCGCCGGTAGAGCGGCCAGGGGTCGCCGTCGAACGCCGTCTCGAGCCGACGGGTCAGGTTCGCCTGGTAGATCTGGCCGCGGGCGATCTCGGCCCGGACCGCTTCGACGCCGGCTTCGTACGCCGCCTGCTCGAGGTTCGACCGGAAGACGAGCTCCCCCGCGTCGGTCCCCCGCACCGGCACGTCGGTGGGCACCCTCGCCGACGCCCGACCCGCCGGCCGGCGCACCCGCTCCCGGACCTCGAGGAGGCGCCGATCGAGACGGCGGCCGTCGCCGTCGACCGTCCGCCCGCCGAGCCACGCCCGCTGCGTGCGGCGGTCCCAGGCGATCACCCAGTCGTGGAGGGCGAGCCGGAGGACCGGCAGCCCCTGATCGTCGGGCGACAACTCGGGCAGCCGCTCGAGGGCGTGGCCGAGATCGTAGCCGAGGTAGCCCACGAGGCCGCCGAGGAACGGCGGAGCGTCGTCGACGCCGCTTCGCCGTCCGTCGAGCCGGGCGACGAGCCGCCGGGCAACCGCGAACGGATCGGCGCCGGGTGCCGGGCTGGTCAGGATCGCGATCGGGTCCGCAGTCAGGTACGTCCATCGTGCGTTCCGGCCCGGCCGGGCGCTCTCGAGCAGGGCGAGGCCGGGCAGCTCGCCGAACGACTCGGCGACGTCGATCGGTCGAGCGGCGGCGACCTCCGGCAGGAGCTCGAGGCGGAAGCCCGGGGTGGCCGGGCGGACCGCTCCCTCCGGCGCGGAACGCCCGCTCGTGGTTCGGATCACCGCGCGATGATAGGCGGGACGACCGAACCTCGGGCCGATAGCGCGGCGACTCGTCGGATCGCCCCTCGCGAGATCCGCTCGGACGCCGGAGGGCGGGCAACGGCGTGAAGTGACGGAGGCCGGATTTGCGAGCGCGGGATCTCGGGATCGTCATCGGGCGCGGCCGGCCGGGACCGGCCAACGCGATCACCGACGTCGCGGGCGTCCGCGTCGGCTACGCCACGATCGTGGCCGGCGACGGGCGGCTGGTCGTGGGCGAGGGGCCGGTCAGGACCGGCGTGACGATGGTCGTCCCCCACGACGGCGACGTCTTCACGGAGCCGGTCTACGCCGGGAGCCATCGCCTCAACGGCAACGGCGAGCTGACGGGCCTCGAGTGGATTCGCGAGGCGGGCCTGCTGACCGGGCCGATCGGCATCACGAACACCCACAGCGTCGGGATCGTCCACGACGCGATCATCCGGCACGCCGTCCGAAGGCTGCCGTTCGGGGCGTCGTTCTGGGCGCTGCCGGTGGCCGGTGAGACGTGGGACGGCCTGCTCAACGACATCGACGGCTTCCACGTGACGATGGACCACGTCGACGAGGCGCTCGGGGCGGCATCGACGGGACCGATCGCCGAAGGCAACGTGGGCGGCGGGACGGGGATGGTCTGCCACGAATTCAAGGGCGGGACCGGGACGGCCTCGCGGGTCGTCGACGCGGGCGCCGGCGCCTGGACGGTCGGTGTGCTCGTCCAGGCCAACTACGGCCGACGCGACTGGCTGCGGATCGACGGCGTGCCGGTCGGCGAGGAGATCCCCGTCGCCGAGGTGCCGACCCCCTACCGGCCGGAGGACGAGGACGTCCCCCTGCAGGCGACGCCCTCGGCCCCACCGCGGGCAGCGCCCGGATCGCCGCCGCCGGGATCGGGATCGATCATCGTGATCGTCGCGACCGACGCACCCCTCCTGCCCCACCAGTGCGAGCGCCTTGCCCAGCGTGCCGGCCTGGGCATCGCCCGGATGGGCGGCACCGGGGCAAACACGAGCGGCGATCTCTTCCTCTGCTTCGCGACGGGCAATCGGGGCCTGCCGAAGACCGACTTCGCCCGCGACCCGCGGCCGACCGTCGACGTTCGTTCGGTGAACGACCACGTGATCTCGCCGCTTTTCGATTCGGTCATCGAGGCGACCGAGGAGGCGATCCTCAATGCGCTCGTCGCGGCCGAGACGATGACCGGCCGCGACGGCATCACGGCCCACGCACTGCCCCACGGCCGCCTCCTCGAGGTGCTGGGGCGGTACGGTCGGGGACCGGCATGACCGGCCGCCATTGGTCGATCCGGGCCGCGACGCTGGACGATGTGGCGCAGATCCGGTCGATTCTCGCCGAGCACGGCAACGACGGTCCGATCGAGAACGCCGACATCGTGGGGCCGTACGTCGCGCACCTCGTCACCAACGGTCGGGCGCTCGTCGCCGACGAGGACCACGGACTCGTCGCTTTCGGGGCGACGGTCGCGACGGGCCGGGGCCGGCACCTGGCCGACCTGTTCGTCCGAACCGACCAGATCGGCCGTGGGATCGGCCGGTCGGTGCTCGACGCGGCGTTCGGCGACGACTGGCCCCGGACGACCTTCGCGTCCGACGACCCGCGGGCGCTGCCGATCTACATCCGCGCCGGGATGCTCCCGCTGGGGATCTGCCTCTACCTGGAGGGCCCCGCGGCGAGCATCCCGCGCCTCGACGGCGACCTCGCCGTCGAGCCCGCGGATACGAGCCGGGTCGCCGACCTGGAACGGGAGTGGACCGGCATCGATCGGTCGGTCGACCATGCGTACTGGGCGAGCCAGGCGGACTCGGACATGTTCGTCATCGTCGACGCCCGCCGGGCGATCGCGGTCGGCCACGCCCGGGCCCGGCAGGTCGGCCGCGCTCGAGCCCTGAACCGGCTCGTCGTCGCTCCTGCCGTCTCGCCGGTCCCGCCGATTCTCGCCGCACTCCGTCGAGCCGCGCGCGGGGGCCCTGTGATGGCGACGTTCCTGGGCGCCAACGCCGCCGTGCGGCCGCTCCTCGACGGCGGCTTCCGGATCGTCGATCGGGACACGTTCATGGCCAGCGAGCCGGGCCTCGTCGATCCGGACCGGCTGTTACCGAACTCGGGCCTGCTCTAGCACCTCAGGCAGGTCGCGGCCGGCCGAGTCGTCGGACGAAGCCCAGGGCGAGCGAGACGAGCGGGGTCGCCGGCCCGCCCGGCCGGGATCGAACGGCGGGGATTCGCGCCGCTTCGGCAAGGCGCTCACGCCGGGCCGCGTGGTGGAGCTCGTCGATGTGGGATCGGGCGAGCTGGAAACGGAAATCCCCCTCCATGACCGGCTCTATGCGTCGTGACATGCTCCGACGGTAGGGGCCGAGGGAGCCGGAGGCATCCGGCAATCGTCCAGTTCCTGGAGCGACGGACGCCGTGACTTTGTGCTCTGCCCGTACGCGCCGGCCGGGGAGGGCCGGGCGCCAGGCTGGGGGGGAAGCCTGACGCCCGATGCGGCTCGCCCGGCGGGCGAGCCGGTCTCGATGGGCGGCCCCGTCAGCCGCCGGCCGGGACGGCGACCGGCTTCTCGATCGGCACGCCGACCATGCTGCCCCACTCGGTCCAGGAGCCGTCGTAGTTGCGGACCCGCTCGAAGCCGAGCAGCTCGTGGAGGACGAACCAGGAGTGCGAGGAGCGCTCGCCGATCCGGCAGTACGCGATGACGTCCTTGTCGGGGGTGATGCCCTTGGCGGCGTACAGCTCGGCGAGCTCGTCGCGGCCCTTGAACGTGCCGTCCTCACGGACGGTCTGGGCCCACGGGATGGAGGCCGCCCCCGGGATGTGGCCGGGCCGCTGGGCGGTCTCGCTCATCCCGGGCGGGGCGATGATCTCGCCGTTGAACTCGGCCGGGCTGCGGACGTCGACGAGGGCAAGCTCGGGGTCGCCGAGGCGGGGCAGGATGTCGTCGCGGAAGGCCCGCAGGCGGAAGTCGGGCTCGGGCAGCTCGTAGCCGGTCGGCTCGTGGCGGGGCACGTCGGTCGTGAGCGGCAGGCCCTGGTCGAGCCAGTACTTGCGGCCGCCGTTGAGGATCCGCACGTCGCGGTGGCCGAACAGCTTGAGCTGCCAGTAGGCCCAGGCGGCGAACCAGTTGTTGTTGTCGCCGTAGAGGACGATCGTCGTGTCGGGGCCGATGCCCGATTCGGACAGGAGCCGGCTGAACTCCTCGCGGCTCGCGATGTCGCGGCGGATGCCGTCGGCGAGCTGGCTCGTCCAGTTCCAGCCGACCGCGCCGGGCAGGTGGCTCTGCTCGTAGGCGGTGGTGTCGACGTCGACTTCGACGAAGCGGACGGCGGGGTCGTCGAGGTGCTCGCGAGCCCAGTCGGCCGAGACGAGGCTGTCGGTGGCGTAGCCGGGGACGGTCATCGTGCGGTTCTCCATGCGCGTGGGGTGACGGAGTCGATCGTCGGCGGGCCGGGCAGGCCCGCCATCGGGCAGGGCGCGGGTCGCCGATCTCAGTCGGATCGGGCCCGCCGGAGACAGCCGCACCGGTCGAGTGTCGGGCATCGGATCACGGCATCAACCCTCCCCTGCTGCGCGGTCGAGGCGGCTGAAGGCGGCGAGTCGCTCGCGGCAGGCCGCGACCTCGCGGTCGGCCTGTCGGACGATCCAGGGATCCACCCGGGGGCTGTCCTCGATCTCGACGGTGGGGCCGTACTCGCCGTCCTCGACGACGATCCCGGCACTGTTGCGGTAGTCGGCCATCCAGTTCGCCTGGAGCTGGAGGATCACGTCGGCGACGACGGCCGCCGAGAAGATCCAGTCCAGGTACGTCGCGTTGAGGCGGTCCACGATGTCGGCGATCCGGACCGGCCGACCGCGCGGGATCCGGGCGAGCACGGCCACGACGCGGGCGCCCGCGAACGGGTCACCGGACTCCGCGATCGTCGGCGGCACGAGATCCGGGTCCGGCAGGCCGGGCGGGGCCGGCCGCAGCTCGAGCGCCCCGGGCGCCGGGCGCGCCGCGGTCATCTCGATGATCCTCGCACCTCGGGACGTCCTCCTCGGACCGAACTCCGACTTGATTACTAGGATTTCGGAGGATACCACGGCTCCCGGTCCGGCTCCGCAGCCGCCCCCGGCGCGTGCCGCTCGAGACTCCGACCGCGTTACGATGCCGCGACGATGGCCTACGACGAGGGACAACGTGCGGCGAACCGGGCACGGTTTGCCCGCCTGGTGGCCCAGCCCGACGCGGACATCGACCTCGCGGCTGGTGCCCTCGCGATCGCCGCCGACGGGCGACCGGACGTCGATTCCGACGCGACGCTCGCGATCATCGACGGCCTGGCCGAACGGGTGCGCCTGCGCCTCGACGTCGGCGACTCGCAGACCCACGTCCTCGATCGGCTCCACGACGTCCTGTACCGCGAAGCCGGCTTCCGCGGTCCGACCGCGGCCGAGTTCCACGATCCGGCCAACAGCCTCCTCGACGCGGTCTGCCGCCGGCGGATCGGCCTGCCGATCAGCCTGGCGATCGTCGAGCTGGAGGTCGCGTGGCGAATCGGCTTGCCGCTCGTGGGGATCGGCCTGCCCGGGCATTTCATCGTCGGCGGACCCGGCGGCGTACTGATCGACCCGGCGGGCGAGGGGCGGCGCCTGACGCCCGACGACTGCCAGGCGCTGATCCGGCGATCGGTCGGCGACGGCGTGCTGTTCCATGCCGGGATGCTCCGACCGGCCGGCCGGCGGGACATCCTGGTCCGCGTCCTGCGCAACCTGCGGACCGCCCACCTGGCGGCGCGCGACTGGCCGGCCGCCCTCGGTGCCGTCGAGATGCTCGCCATCGTCGAGCCGACCGACCCGGACCACGGTCGCGACCGCGGCCTCCTGCTCGGCCGAATGGGCCGGTTCGGCGAGGCGATCGCGGCGCTGGGCCGCTACCTCGAGGAGCGGCCCGACGGGATCGACGCCGCCGACGTCCGCCAGGTGATGGGGATCTTCGCCGGTCGCCGGAACTAGTCGCCGGCTCGTACAGCGTCGCTCGTGGCGGCCCCGGCGGCATCGCGAACCCCCATGGTCGCGCACGTGGGCCGGACTGCGCGTCGCGCGGACCCTCAGTGGTCGTGTCTTGGAGAGCTGACTTGGCCGGCAAACGAACCTTCACCGGGCGCCTGACCGGAAGGCAACGCACGTGGGGCATGCTGGGTCGCGTTCGCGCCCGCTCGAGAAGGATCCATGCAGCCCGACCCCGACCACCCCATCACGACCGAGCCCGTCGCCACCCAGCCGGTTCCGGCGGTTGACGCATCGGCCCCCGCCGGCGCACCCCGGCGAGCGTCGGCGAACCTCGTCCGGCCGGCGCTCCTCGTCGGCGCCCTCGCGGCCGTCTTCGCGGCCGGCTTCGGGCTGGGGCGGCTCGACCCGGTCGCGGCCCCGGCGCCCGGCGCGGCCGCCGTGTCGCCGGACGCCGCAGCGTCGCCCGACCCGTCGACCGACGAGGACGACCTCGCCCTGATCCGGGAGGCGTGGGACGCGATCCAGGAGCACTACGTCGAGGCGGACGAGCTCGACGATCGCGAGCTGGCCTACGCGGCGATCGACGGCCTCACCGAGGCGGTGGGCGACACCGGCCATACGGGCTTCATGACGCCCGAGGAGCGGGCGACCCGCAACTCCGCGCTCTCGGGGTCGTACGTCGGAATCGGGGCCCAGGTCGATGTGAGCGACGAGGGGCTGCCGATGATCATCGGCGTCTTCCGGGGCAGCCCGGCCGACGAGGCGGGCCTGCGCAGCGGCGACGTCGTCGTCGCGGTGGACGGCGAGCCGACCGCCGGCGAGGACCTCGACGACGTCGTGGAGCGGGTGCGCGGCGAGGCCGGCACGGCGGTCGTGCTCACGATCCGGCCCGGCGGCCAGGGATTCGAGCGCGACGTCCGGATCATCCGCGCCGACGTCCAGATCCAACCGGTGTCCTGGGCGCTCGTGCCCGGCTCGACGACCGCGGTCCTGCGGATCGAGCAGTTCTCGAGCGGCGCTGCGGCCGACCTCCGTGCGGCCCTCGGGGACCTCCGCGCCGCCGGGGCTGACCGCCTGATCCTCGACCTGAGGGCGAATCCCGGCGGCTACGTGAACGAGGCGGTTGCGGTCGCCAGCGAGTTCCTCGCGTCGGGGACCGTGTACGTCGAGCGGAACGCCGACGGCGAGCAGAAGCCGACCGCGGTCAAGCCCGACGGGACGGCCCTCGACGTCCCGCTCGTCGTCCTCGTGGACGGAGCGAGCGCCAGCGCTGCCGAGATCGTCGCCGGCGCAATCCAGGATGCCGGTCGGGCGCGCATCGTCGGGCAGCGGACGTTCGGGACCGGGACCGTGCTCGGCGAGTTCGGCCTCTCCGACGGCTCGGCATTGCGGATCGGGACCGTCGAGTGGCTGACGCCGAAGGGCCGGGTCATCTGGCACGAGGGGATCGCGCCCGACGTCGAGGTGGAGCGCCCGGACGGCGTCCTGCCCATCGTCCCGGACGACCTGCGAGGGCTCTCGCCGGCCGACATCGCCGATCTCGCCGACCCCGAGCTGGTCCGGGCGATCGAACTCGTGGGGGACGTGCCGTAAGGCAGGGCCCTCGGGGACCCACCCGACTTTGAGGTAGGTGCCGCCGCGGGACGCGGTCGTAGCCCATTGGTCCGCGTCCGGGCCTCGGCGAGAGTGGCGCCGTGCCCGGAACCATCGGGCGGAAACGAGAGGAGCACCCCGATGCATCCGACGATCTATCACGAGCTTGCGAAGATCAAGATCGCCGACGAGCTGGCGTACGCCGACCGGCAGCGGTTGGCCCGCCTGGCATCAGGCGACACCAGCCACCCGATCGACTTCCGCGCGCTTGTCGGGCGGGCCCGGATCCGGCTGTTCGGACGGCCGAGCGCCCGGCCCAGCGGCCCGCTTCCGGCCGGTGCCTGACGCGCCGGTCCACTTCGAACCATCCGAGGGGCGCCGACCGGACCGGGAGCAGGGGAACCCGGTCCGGTCGGTTCTGTGGTTCCCGTCCGCCGGCGCGACGGCTCCGAACGGCGCGTCGGTAGGATTACCTGTCTGACGCTCGACCCACCGGGCGCGGGACGTGGCGAGGAGGACTTCGAATGCACCAGCAGATCCGCCTCAAGCTCGGCGTGATGGAGGAGGAGGACGGCTCGGGCGCGATGAACGCGATCCCCATCGAGCACGATCCGATCGAGGTCCGCCGCCGGCTCGTCGACCTGCTCGACGAACTCGCGGCGGCCGGCTACGACCTCCAGATGGTCGGCGGCCACGACATCGAGACGTCGGGTGAGTTCGTGTTCGCGGTCGCCGACGACCAGACGTCAGCATGCGCCCAGATGCTGAAAGACAAGAACTACCGCGGCGTTCGTGTCGTCGCGCCGAAGCACGGACACGCCAGCCACGGGCCCGGTGGGCTGGCAGCGGCGCTCCGCGAGATGGATCTTGGGGGCCGCCGGATCCACGAGATCTTCATCGGCATCGAGCAGGACGGCGAGATCCCGGTCCAGGTGACCACGTTCGCCGGATCGAACGAGGGCGGGACGACCGCCTGACCGCTCTTAGGGCGCCGGCGTCTCCTCGTTCGAGAGGAGGCCCGCCCGGGCGGCGACCATCGCCGCCTCGACCCGGTTCGACACGCCGAGCTTGTCGAGGATGTGGGTGACGTGAACGCCCGCGGTCTTGCGGGTGATGAAGAGCTGCTCGGCGATCTCGCCGTTCGTCCGGCCGTCGGCGACGAGCCGCAGCACCTCGAGCTCGCGGGCGGAGAGCGCCGGACCGCGACCGGGTACGCGGCCGGGCCCGACCGCCGCGGGCTGCCGCGACGCCGGAGCGGACGCCGGTCCGCCTGCCTCCGCTTCCTCGGCCGTCCCCGGGGCGGCAATCGGCGCGGAGGCACCAAGCGGGATCCGGGCGCGGCGCGCCAGCGCCTCCACCTCGTGGCGCAGGGGGACCGCGCCGAGCCGAACCGCGATCGCGTGGGCCTCGGCGAGCGGCTCGGCTGCCCGGCCGCGTCGGCCCCGCGCCCGGAGCTCCGTCTCGGCCTCGCGGAACCGCGCGTAGGCTGCCAGCCAGGGCTCGGGGACGTCGGTAAGTCGTTCGGCGACCGCCGCCCAGGCCGCTGACGAATCCGCGGCGTGGGCCCGGTCGCGTTCGGCCTCGGCCAGCGCGAGCCAGGTGCGAGCAACCTCGGTCCGCGCCGCGTCGTGGATCGCCGGAAGCGTTGCCGCGAGGCGGTCGGCGTCGGCGGCGACCGCCGCGGCCGCGGCCTCGTCACGGGCCGCCCGGGCGTCCGCCGTCAGATCGGCCAGGGCCCGCAGGCCGAGGACGACGAGCGGCGGCCGGGTGATCATGTCGGCGGCATCCGGTACATGGGCGAGGCCGTCCTCGACCCAGCGCCGCGCGTCGGCCGGCCGACCCAGGGCGAGGGCCAGCTCGGCCCGGGCGTGGGCCAGATAGGCGGCGAGGTCGCTGTCCATCTCGCCGGCGGCCAGCTCCTCGGCATGCCGGAAATGAGCCTCCGCCTCGGGTGCGGCGCCCCGCAGCCCGGCAAGCCGGCCGAGCACTGACTGGAGGTAGATCGTGCCGCGGCCGGCCGGATCGAGGGCGAGTCCCTCGAGGCCCGCGGCGAGCGCCTCGTCCCAGCGCCCGGTCCGGATGTCGATGTCGGCTTCGAGCGCAGCCAGGTTCACGCCGAATCGGCGCTCCATCCCGGTCCGACGGGCCGCCTCGCGGCCGGCCCGCGCCTCCGTGAGCGCCTCGTCGAGCCGGCCGGCCTGGGCCAGGTTCAGGGCGAAGTTGTGGTGGACGACGATGAGCAGCTCCGGCGGCCCGGCTTCCTTCGCGAGCTCCCGCGACCGCTCCAGCTCGGCCAGGCCGGCTTCGACCTCGCCGAGGGCCACGCGGTCCGAGCCGAGCATGTTCCGGGCCCGCGACTCGTCGGAGCGGGCACCGGCCGCGACCGCGCACTCGATCGCGGACTCGCACACCGCTCGCGACTCGGCGAAGCGGCCGAGTCCCATGAGCGCCCCGCCGTACGCGCCGAGGACGCGGGCCCGCTCGGGCGTCGGCGGCGACTCGGGCACCAGTCGGACCGCCTCGCGGTGCTCCACGATCGCCGTCTCGCCATCGCCCTGGACCCACAGCAGGTATCCGAGCCGGCCGTGGAGGATCCCGGCGAGTGCCGGCTCGGCGCGAGCGTCCACGAGCTCGAGGGCGAGCCGCATCAGCTCGGTCGCCCGCGGATAGTCGCCGGCGAGGTCTGCGGCATCGGAGGCCAGCCGCAGGACCTCGAGGTGCTCGTGGGCCGGCCACGGGGCCGTCCGTCGCGGCGCGAGCTCGATCGCCCGCTCGAACAGGCGGTGAGCCTGACCGTGAGCCGCAACCGCGGCCGCCGCCCGCGCTGCCCGGATCGTCGCCGCGTACGCCTCATCGGGGCGGTCGGCGGCGTCCCAGTGGCGAGCGAGCGCGGCGATCGCCCCGGCGGCGATCCGCTCCGCGTCCAGGCGGCCGGCGATCGCCCGCGCGAATCGTTCGTGGAGGTCGCGCCGCTCCCCGGGCAGGAGGCGGCGCTCGACGACCTCCTGGAGAAGGGCGTGCCTGAACCGAAGGTTGTCGCCACCCGGCTCGACCTCGGCGAGGTGCCGGTCGATCGCCTCCCGGAGGGCGGGCCGAATCTCTTCGGCCGGGCGGCCGAGGACCTCGACGAGCAGCTCCTCGTCGATCGGCCGGGCCGCCACGGCCAGCGCGTCGAGAACGACGCGGGCGGTCCCCGACAGGCCGGTCAGGCGGCTCTCGATGATGTCGACGATCGTCGGCGGCGCAACCGCGGCGCCGACACTCGCCGCCGCGACCAGCTCCTCCACGAAGAACGGGTTGCCGTCCGAGCGGGCGAACGTCGACTCGACGAGATCGTCGGCCGGTCGGCCGCCGCTGATCGCCTCGACGAGCCGGGCGACCGCCGGCCGCGGCAGGCGGGCGAGGTCGAGGCGGACCGACCGGGGCTGCCGCAGCAGCTCGGCGAGCCACGCCGCCGTGGGGTCGTCGGGCGGCAGGAAGTCGGTCCGCCACGTCAACGCGAGCAGGACCGGCTCGACCGCGAGGTTGCGAGCGAGGAACGTCACGAGGTCCCGCGAGGCGCGGTCGATCCAGTGGGCATCCTCGACCACGATGACGACGGGCGCCTGGCGGCCGAGGCGGCCGATCAGCGACAGGACGAGCTCGAACAGGCGGTTCTGCTCGATCGAAGGGACCGGTTCGTCGGGGTCGGCGTCGGTCAGGTCGGGGATGAGCCTCGCGAGCTCCAGCCCGGGCGGACCGAGGACCGCCGGACGACGATCCGGAGGGGTGTCGCGGACGAGCCGCCGGAACGCCTCGACGAACGGCAGGAACGGCGGGCCGCCGTCGGCCAGATCGAGGCAGCCGCCGACGAGCACGCGCGCGCCGGTCCGGGCGGCGGCCGCCCCGAACTCCGCGAGCAGTCGCGTCTTGCCGATGCCCGCCTCGCCGCCGACGACGACGATCCGCGGTGCGCCGGCCGCGGCACTCCCGAAGATGGCCTCCAGTCGGCCCAGGTCGTCGTCCCGTCCAACGAGGATCGGGCTCGAGATGCCAGCGTCCACCGACCGATGGTACGGCGGCCCGTGCGCCGCGGCATCTCGGAGGCGCCCCCGGCGGCGCTGTCATGCGCCGGGGGCGCCGGGAAGTTCAGCCGGTCGTCGGCGAGGTTCCCACCGGGCGACCGGGGCGCGGGACGACGTCCCCGGCCGGCGGCCCGACGAGATCGCGCCGGCGCGCCCATGCCCGCCAGCCGGCGAGCCGGGTTTCGGCCAGCTCGTCGTTGAGTCGATCGGTCGGTTCGCCGTCCGGGCCGACGTCGGCCGCGGGCCATCGATTGCGGCGCTCGATCGCGTTCTGGGCACGCTGCGCGGTGTCGAGCGCGTCCAGGGCGACCATCAGGCCGAGTCCTCGCATCGGGTGTCCCCCAGGTCTGCGGGCTCCGGGTCGGAGCCGATGACCGCAGGATCGACCGGAGCGGCCCATGGGCCATCGGGCAGGCGCCGTATCACGACGCCACGGGGTACCTCAAAGATCTACGTTCCGATCGGGGCCGCTGACGACGGGTCGGCATCCGGGCCGGGCTGTTCGTCGGCCGGCCGCCCCACCCGCCGCCGGAGGCGGTCGGCGGCGAAGCCGGCCCCGAGCAGGATCAGGCCCTCGACGAGCAGGCCGACCTCGGTCGAGCTCGACAGGTACGTGAAGTTGAAGTCGCTCAGCGCGATCATGACGGCGAGGGCCGCGGCGTAGACGTAGGCGCTCGCGTCGCGCCGGAAAGCGCGCTCGACGAGGACGGCCGCGAGCAGCATCAGTGCGGCATCGCCGACCCACGGCTCGAGGATGCGCCCGAAGTCGTTCGACGCTACATATCCGGAGCGGAAGACGGCCGAGCTCAGGCCGAGAACGGCCGTCAGGCCGGCCCACAGGCGGGTCAGCGCGGCGCGACGGCCGGCGGCCTCGTCGCGTCGGGCGTTGCGCGACTCGCCGAGCGCGAGGAGCCCGAACACGATCGCCACGCCCAGCCACCACGCCGCCGCGGCGAGGACCAGGAACAATGGTTCGGGGCGGCCCTCGAGGATCGGCTCGCCGAACTCGGTGAACCGCTCCGGTGCGGCGACCGACTCGAGCCAGCCGAGCAGCGCCCCGGCGAGGCCGGTGAGTGCCGCGAGCAGGGTCGCCTGGGTGACGAGGGCCGGTTGGAGCCGGCGCGCACCGATCCCCGCGAGCGAGGCCGCCCCCGAGGCGAGCACGGCGACGGCCTGGAATGGCAGGGTGCTCCAGTTGCCGATCGCGAAGCCCGCGATCGCGACACAACCGACCGCGACCGCAAGGAAGACGCCGGCGGCGCGGCGGCGACGCGGGTCGCCGAGCCTGAGCCGGAGCGCCACGATCGTGATCGCGACGGCGGCGACGACCGCCGCGGCCGCTCGCCAGAGGTCGGCGTCCGGGCGACCCGACGCGATCCGCTCGGCAAAGGCCGCGTAGGCGCCGAGAAGAAACGCGCCGCCCAGGTACCCGAACATCTCGACGATCGACACGGCCGGCCCGAGAATCGCCCCGGCCGCCGACGGGCTGCGCGTCACCGCCGCCCCGCCGGGAGCTCCGGCCGTCGCTTCCGGCCACCCGTCGGTCGCGGTGGCGGGCGCAGGCGCACCCGGGAGTCGAGCGGTCTCCACCATCCGCAGGCGCGACGCCGTCGCGGCGTCGATCAGGCCGGCGGCCTCCCAGGCCGCGATCCGCGCCAGGATCTGGTCCATCGCACCCGCCCTCCGAGCCAGCCCCCGGCCCGGCCGACAATGACGCCACCGCGTTCGGCCGACAATGACGCCACCGCGTTCGCGCGGCGTCTCGTCAGCGCACTGTGGCGCGGCCCGGTCCGCCGTTCAAGGGCCGAACGGCCTCAGGGCAGGTAGATCAGAGCAGCTCGCCGTGGGCCGACCCGGTCGGCTCGCCGTCGCGCGGCCGGGGCTCCTCGCCGGGGCCGTACTCGGGGTTCTCCTGCCCGCTCGTCGCACCCGGCTCGAGCACCCGCAGCGGTGCGGCGTAGCCCGGCTGGCCCTCGATCGCCCCGACGCCGAACGGCACCCACTTCGAGGGATCCTGGAGGCGATGGGCCTCGAGGTTGCCGCGCGCGTGCACTTCATCGAACCCCTTCGGCTCGATCCACATCCGCTCGCCCTCGAGCAGCCCGAGCACCCCCGACTGCCCCGGCTCCGAGCGCTGGTTCCGGCAGTACTCGCAGGCCGCCTCATCGTGACGGTCGTAGGTCGGCGGCTCCTCGTAGGTCGTGATGTAGCCCTCGTAGTTGCGGAGGACGACCTTGTGGTCCGAGTAGCTGATGAGGTAGTTCGGCATGACCGGGATCTTGCCGCCGCCGCCCGGGGCGTCGATCACGTACGTCGGGACGGCGTAGCCGGACGTGTGGCCGCGCAGGCCCTCCATGATCTCGAGGCCCTTGCCGACCGGCGTCCGGAAGTGGCCGGAGCCCTCCACGAGGTCGCACTGGTAGAGGTAGTACGGCCGGATCCGGTTCTCGACGAGCCGGTGGACGAGGGCCCGCTGGATGTGGACGCAGTCGTTGACGCCGGCGAGCAGGACGCTCTGGTTGCCGACCGGTAGCCCGGCCTTCGTCAGCTTGTCGACCGCCCGGCTGACCTCCGGCGTGATCTCGTTCGGGTGGTTGAAGTGGAGGTTGATCCACATCGGGTGGTACTTCTCGAGCACCTCGCAGAGCTCGTCGTCGATCCGCTGGGGCAGGAAGACCGGCACCCGCGAGCCGATCCGGATGATCTCGATGTGGGGGATCTCGCGGAGGCCGCGCAGGATCGATTCGAAGAGCTTCGGGGCGAGCGTCAGGCCGTCGCCGCCGGAGATCAACACGTCGCGGACCTGGGGCGTGCGGCGGAGGTACTCGAGCTGGGCCTCGTGCTCCCTGCGGTTGAAGTTCTGGGTCGGGTCGCCGACGATCCGGCTCCGGGTGCAGTAGCGGCAGTAGCTCGCGCACTGGGTGGTGACGAGCATGAGGACGCGGTCGGGATAGCGGTGGACGAGGCCCGGCACCGGCGAGTGACGGTCCTCGGCGAGGGAGTCCTCCATCATCGCCGTGAAGGCCTGCTGCTCGCGGCCGAGCGGGATGACCTGGCGGCGGATCGGGTCGTTCGGGTCGTCGGGGTCGATCAGGCTGATGAAGTAGGGAGTGATGTCGACCCGGAACTTGTCGGGCGCGCTCAGGCCCGCCCGCTCCTCCTCGGTCAGGTTGAGGACCTGCTCGATCTCTTCGAGGTCGTTGACCCGGTTGCTGAGCTGCCAGCGCCAGTCGTTCCACTTCTCGTCGGGAACGTCCTCCCAGATCGGCGCCCGCCGGCTGACGGCCGGTCGGCCGTCGGGCCCGAGCGCCTTCGCCGGGTCGCGCCGGTTCACGAACGGAGCCTCGGCCAGGGCGCGTTCGGCTGACTGATGGGCGACCGCCGCCTTGATCTCCTGAGCGTCCAACCCGGTCGGGCCTCCCCGCTGCGCACCGTTCGGCTCGTGCATAAAGAATATGCACCCTGCAAGTCCCGGGATCATAGCCGAGGGTCGGGTGGCGGTCCACCATGGGCGATCGTGCGGTGGGAGGTGCGACCGTGACGGGTGGCACCGGTCGAATTCGCCACGTGTAGCCGACTCGCTGCGCAAAGCTGACGTGTCGGCGCAGCCGGTCGCGGAGGCGGCCGGG